>NZ_FNUW01000039.1:0-43252 GCF_900108285.1 Bacillus sp. ok061
CACCCGTGTTACCTTGAGGCCCGGTAGCGCCAGTAGCGCCCGTATTACCTCGAGGCCCAGTGGCACCGGTAGCGCCAGTAGCGCCCGTGTTACCTCGAGGCCCAGTGGCACCAGTAGCGCCTGCTGGTCCAGTAGGTCCGGTAGGTCCTTGAATGAACGAAGCAGAATTAACTAGAGCAGTTTGTAATGCTGCTATTAATTTAAGGAGCTCTTGAAGTGTGCAAGGGTCAATTCGGAATAATTTTGTAATGTATAGTAAATAGTTAATGAGATTTTGAAGCTCAATAAATACAGCGCTTGCTACAAAGGTTGGATTTCTTAATATAGTTATTAAGTTTTTAATAATAGCTAACCCTTGTGCTTTCAGGGAGGAAGTAGCGTCTAGTGAACAAATGAATTTACTTAGTAGGTTCAATGTATCGATTAGATCTTCAATATTTTGGGGAGATGGATTTGCGAAAAGTTTTGGGATTATTTTTGTTAAATCAATAATAATCGCACGAAATGTTCTAAGTTGAGCTTTAGTAATTGGGATTGATGGAGTATTTGGAATTCGTCCGGCGCTACTTGGAAAGCATGGTTTGGAGAATTTGTTTTGATTGTCGTTATAACGAGACATTAAATCTCTCCTTTCTCATGAAAATGTGAACGAAACTCATCATAGTAGATGCAGAAATTAGTTAAATGGTCATAATAAAATCGTTTGTTTAAAGAAAAAATAGAAAAAACGCCTTACAATAAGGCGTTTTTTCTATTTTCTGCGTATTGATAATATCGCTTTAATGAAATTTTTGATTTGAATCCAGCGAGTTTTATAATTTCTGATTCAGGAGTTTCTTTTTTTATTAAGTTTAAAATATAGGTGTTACGAAAATGTTGTCCTGAAATTCCTTTACGTAAATTGGCTCTAGCCACTTCGAGGCGAATCATTTTTTGTATAGCAATTTCCGTTAATGCCTTTGGTGCATCATTTTCATATACCCACCTGTATGTTCCACGGTTAAAATCGAATGCGACAAACAATGGGTCATCACTATGGTATTTAGGGCGAACTGGTTCTGGGATGCTTTTGTAATAATTATATAGTTGTTTTTTGTCTTCTTTTGCTAATGTAATTGTTCTTTCTACACCTGCGGTTGCTGGGATTGACAATGTGTTAGTTTCAAAGTGAACGTGATGCATTGTTAATGCTGTAAGTTCCTGTAAGGATAAACCGTAGTCAATCAATAGATTTAAAATAGCAATATTGCGATCCATTAATAAGGGGCGCACGGGAAGTTGTTTTTCTGAAAGTCCTTCTAATGAAGTGACTATATACTTTAACCTTTTTTCTTCATCAGGTGAAATGAAATCTTCGTTACGAAGTGTACGGTCTGGTTGGATAGATATTTCCATATTCTTCAATGGATTAGGAATGTTTAGAAAATGATGCATTCTATTTAGTACAATAAATACACGATGCATCGTTTTTTCTGAGTAATGTCGATTCGTTTTTAAATCGGAAAAGTAATCTTCGTAGTCTTTTGTACAAAGTGTAGCCCATATATTACTGGAAGGAAGCTTTTTGTTTTTTTCTAACCAATGTCCGAAGTCTTCAACGTCATAAACATAACGTTTAATAGTTGAGGGTTTTCGGCCTTTATTCAATAAAAAAATAGAAAAGGCTTGTATTGTATCATGGAATTCCGTTGTCTCCATAGTCCCACCACCTTAATTATTTCTTATATTATAGCAAACTTTTCTGAAAATAGGCATTTACAAGGGGGACAGGAATAATAATATTTGGTGAGTGGATAAAATGAGGTGATTGTATGGAACAATCGATGCGAAAGAAAAACAACAATCAAATTAATATTGTGTTAAACCATCGAAAGAAAATTTCTTTGCCAGCCACAGAAAATAAAACGGTAATTTCAAATGAAACTGCAATTAAACATGAAATGCTGCAGAGAATTGAAGAAGAGATGGGGAAGCTTGTTGGGATGGATGATATAAAAAAGATAATAAAAGAAATATATGCTTGGATTTATGTGAATAAAAAAAGACAAGAGAAGGGATTGAAGTCAGAGAAGCAAGTACTTCATATGCTGTTTAAAGGGAATCCAGGTACAGGGAAGACAACTGTTGCTAGAATGATAGGGAAATTGCTGTTTGAGATGAATATTCTATCGAAAGGCCACTTGGTTGAAGCTGAACGTGCTGATCTTGTAGGAGAGTACATCGGTCATACAGCTCAAAAAACAAGAGACTTAATAAAAAAAGCAATGGGAGGTATTTTGTTTATTGATGAGGCGTATTCTTTAGCTCGAGGAGGAGAGAAGGACTTTGGAAAAGAAGCAATTGATACGCTTGTAAAACATATGGAAGATAAACAACATGGTTTTGTATTGATTTTAGCTGGATATTCAAGAGAGATGAATCACTTTCTTTCATTAAATCCAGGGCTGCAATCTCGTTTTCCATTTATTATTGAATTTGCGGATTACTCGGTAAATCAGCTATTGGAAATTGGGAAGAGAATGTATGAAGATCGTGAATATCAGTTATCAAAAGAAGCTGAATGGAAATTTAGGGATCATTTACATGCGGTGAAGTATTCGTCGCAAATTACATCGTTTAGTAATGGACGGTATGTACGGAATATTGTTGAAAAATCAATTCGTACACAGGCGATGCGGTTGTTGCAAGAAGATGCGTATGATAAAAATGATTTAATTGGAATATCGAGTATGGATTTGATGCTCGAAGAGGAGACGCACAGTACATAAACTGTGCGTCGATTTTTGTGTATAAGTTCGTTTACTCTTTTTTTGCTTTTTCTTTGTGTGCTTTATGGAAGCGTTCCATTTTAGCGCTCTTTTCGTGTGCTGAATTAGGATCGTGTCCAAATTGATTTACTGAGCTTTTTTGAGCTCCTTTATTAACGTGGTTTGTCATTTGTATTCACCTCACTTTAAAAATTAGTATAAACATTATATAAAGAAAAAATCGTTAGAAAAGAAAAACCTCTTTACGATAAGTAAAGAGGTTAGATTGCTATTTATGCATTGAACGTTCTTTCGTTTCGATACGTCTGTGCGGTAAATGCCATTTGTAATGAATAGAAACCATGCGGAAGCAAACAATTAAAATGAATAAAATGTAAAGAGCCCAATCGCTAACAATAATTTGAGCGCCAATTAAGAAACCTGCTAAAATTGTCCAAAAGGCATATACTTCAGCACGAAGAACGAGAGGTTTTCTGCGGGCTAAAAGATCGCGAATGATACCGCCGCCGATACCAGTTAAAACAGCTGCTACAATTGTGGCGCTAATTGGTAAATTTAATTTTTGGGCATATAATGCTCCTTGTACAGCAAATGCTGATAAGCCGATAGCGTCAGTGATATTTTCCCACTTTTTCCAATGTCTAATTAACTTATTTGGAAAAAGAAAAATAATAGTCATTGATAAAAGTGCGATTTGGAATAACATGTCTTGTTGCCAAAACGCGACAATCGGATAACCGATTAATAGATTACGAAGGGCACCTCCCCCAAATGCGGTTGCCATTCCTAAAATATACACCCCGAAAATATCATAATCCTCTTCCATTGCAACAATGGCTCCGCTTAGTGCGAAAGCAATTGTGCCTATGATGCTAAAAATCTCCCATGCCATGAATTTTCTCCCCCGCTAACTAGATGAAATGTGCTTCCTCTGCTATTATATTAGAAGGTTTAAATTTCGAAAAGGATGAGTGAACATATTTGATGGAAGAAAAAGAAAAAGTCATATTAGTAGGCTGTCAATTGCCACAAGATGATGATGAAAAATTTATGCATTCCATGAAAGAGCTTGCATCACTAGCGAAGACTGCACGAGCAAAATTGTTAGTGTCAACAACGCAAAAACGACCAAAGTTTCATCCGGCAACTTACATAGGTAAAGGGAAATTAGAAGAGCTTACAATGTTAACTGAAGAATTAGAGCCGGATGTTATTGTATTTAATAATGAATTAACGCCGAGTCAAATTCGGAATTTATCCTCAGTATTAGATGCGAGAGTAATTGATCGAACGCAACTAATACTGGATATTTTTGCGCAACGTGCGAAGTCGAGGGAAGGTAAGCTTCAGGTAGAATTAGCTCAGTTGCAATATACAATGCCGCGTCTTATGGGGCAAGGATTGTCCTTATCGCGTCTTGGTGGTGGTATTGGAACAAGAGGACCGGGTGAGACGAAATTAGAGACGGATCGTCGTCATATTCGATCGCGTATTGATGAAATAAAGAAACAACTTGCAGTTGTTGTAGAACATCGAAAAAGATATCGTGAGAGAAGAAAAGATAATAAAGTATTTCAAGTTTCATTAATAGGGTATACAAATGCAGGGAAATCGACACTGTTTAATAGATTAACGGAAGCTGATACATTTGAAGAAAACCTTCTGTTTGCAACATTAGACCCAACGACGAGGAAGATGCCGTTACCTTCTGGTTATACAGTATTACTAACTGATACTGTTGGTTTTATACAAGATTTACCCACTTCATTAATCGCTGCTTTTCGTTCAACACTGGAAGAGGCGGGGGAAGCAGATGTCATTTTACATGTAGTTGATTCCTCGGATCCTAACTACATAGGGTATGAAAAAACAGTAAAACGATTATTATCAGAACTTGAAATTAACCATATTCCTATTATTACGTTATATAATAAAAAAGATGAATTATATCAAAACTTTATTCCGTTTCCGAAAAGTGATTTCTTAATGACTAGTGCTTTTGAAGAAAGTGATTTATTGCGTATAAAAGAAGCGATAGAAACGCAGATGAAGAAAGAAATGGATCGTTATCGAGTGGAAATCCCTCCGAGTGAAGGTAAGTTGTTAACGCTTTTAAAGACGGAAACGCTATTAGCAAAGATGGAGTTTCTAGAAGATAAATTTGTATATGATTGTGCAGGGTATATTTTTGCTCATTCATCGCTTAATGTGCAATTAAAGAGATTTTTAGTGGAAGAAGGAGAAAATAAAAATGTTTGATCGTTTGAAAAATGGAGAAAAAATTGCTCCAATCGTAAAAGAAGTAGAGAGTCAGATTACAGAAGTACATAAACGTGTGGATGAAGTAATTGAAAGCAATCAGTTTCGTGTATTAGAAAGTTTTCGTAAACATAAAATTAGTGACTCGCATTTTATCCCGACAACAGGTTATGGTTATGATGATATTGGCCGTGATACGTTAGAAAAAGTGTATGCTGATGTATTTGGGGCGGAAGCTGGACTTGTTCGTCCGCAAATTATTTCAGGTACTCACGCTATCTCTACAGCGTTATTTGGTATTTTACGCCCGGGAGATGAGTTATTGTATATCACTGGGAAACCGTATGATACGTTAGAGGAAATTGTTGGTGTACGCGGGAAAGGTGTAGGTTCATTTAAAGAATACAATATCGGTTACAATGCAGTTCCGCTAACTGAAGCTGGGCTTGTTGATTTTGAGTCTGTTGCAGCAGCGATTCATAATAATACGAAAATGATCGGTATTCAGCGCTCGAAAGGTTATGCTACTCGTCCATCGTTTACTATTTCTCAAATTAAAGAGATGATCGCGTTTGTTAAAGAAATTAAACCTGATGTTGTTGTGTTTGTAGATAACTGTTATGGCGAGTTTATTGAAGAGCAAGAGCCATGTCATGTTGGTGCAGATTTAATGGCGGGTTCGCTTATTAAAAACCCGGGGGGCGGAATTGTTAAAACTGGTGGTTATATTGTCGGTAAAGAACAATATGTTGAAGCGTGTGCATATCGTTTAACATCTCCGGGAATTGGTGCGGAAGCTGGAGCGTCTTTATACAGTCTGCAAGAAATGTATCAAGGGTTCTTTTTAGCGCCACATGTTGCGGGACAAGCGCTGAAAGGTGCGATTTTTACAGCTGCGTTTTTAGAAAAGTTAGGAATGAATACGTCACCAGCGTGGAATGTACCGAGAACAGACTTAATTCAATCTGTTCAATTTGATGATAAAGACCGTATGATCGCCTTCTGCCAAGCGATTCAATATGCATCTCCAATTAATTCGCATTTTACTCCGTATGCAAACTATATGCCAGGTTATGAAGATGATGTGATCATGGCGGCGGGAACGTTTATTCAAGGTGCAAGTATTGAATTGTCTGCTGATGGTCCAATTAGACCGCCATATGTTGCGTATGTGCAAGGTGGCTTAACGTATTCGCATGTTAAAATTGCGATTTGTTCTGCGATTGACGAATTAATTGAAAAGAATTTATTAACAATTTCTTAAAGGGAAGCTGTCGATTTCGGCAGCTTTTTTTCGTATGAAAGTAATGATTTGTACGATTTAAAAAAAGAATGAAAAAAATTATAAAAAATCATGTAAGAAAAGCTAACATCTATTGACACTAAACATAACATGGTATAAAATGAGAAGCAGTTAAGGCGAAGGAGGAACTGAAAAATGAAAGAAGATAGACGTTCTGCCCCGCTGTTTCCTATTGGTATTGTTATGGATTTAACACAATTGTCTGCACGTCAAATTCGCTACTATGAAGAGCATAATCTTGTTTCTCCAACCCGTACAAAGGGGAATCGTAGATTATTTTCATTTAACGATGTAGATAAGTTGTTAGAGATTAAAGATTTGTTAGATCAAGGCTTGAATATGGCTGGTATTAAGCAAGTATTACTAATGAAAGAAAATCAAACAGAAGCAGTGAAAGTAAAAGAAGAAACGAAAGAAATTTCAAAAACTGAGCTTCGCAAAATACTTCGAGATGAACTACAGCATACAGGTAGATTCAATCGAACTTCATTGCGACAAGGTGACATTTCAAGATTTTTTCACTAAAGATAACTGATTCTGAAGGCGATTAGAGGGACTAAGGAGGAATTTATAATGTCTAGATACACAAAAGAAGATATTTTCCGTTTGGCGAAAGAAGAGAATGTAAAGTATATCCGTTTACAATTTACGGACCTTTTAGGGGTAATTAAAAACGTAGAGATTCCAGTGAGACAATTAACGAAAGCTCTTGATAACAAAATGATGTTTGATGGATCTTCGATTGAAGGTTTCGTACGTATTGAAGAATCTGATATGTATTTATATCCTGATTTAGACACTTGGGTAATTTTCCCTTGGACAGCTGAAAAAGGTAAAGTAGCTCGACTAATCTGTGATATTTACAATGCAGATGGCACTCCATTTGATGGAGACCCACGTAACAACTTAAAACGTGTGTTAAAAGAAATGGAAGCTTTAGGGTTTTCAGACTTCAATCTTGGACCAGAGCCAGAATTCTTCCTATTTAAGGTTGATGAAAAAGGAAATCCAACATTAGAACTAAACGATAACGGTGGATACTTCGACCTTGCGCCGATGGATCTAGGGGAAAACTGTCGTCGTGATATCGTTCTTGAACTTGAAGAAATGGGATTTGAAATTGAAGCATCTCACCATGAGGTTGCTCCAGGGCAGCACGAAATTGACTTTAAATATGCAAATGCAATTCGCTCATGTGATGACATTCAAACATTCAAACTTGTTGTAAAAACAATTGCTCGTAAACATGGTTTACACGCAACATTTATGCCAAAACCACTATACGGTGTGAATGGTTCAGGTATGCACTGTAACTTATCATTATTTAAAAATGGTGAGAATGTATTCTTTGATGCAAACGGTGACTTACAATTAAGCGATGATGCTCGTCACTTCATCGCAGGTATTTTGAAACATGCACCAGCATTTACAGCGATAGCAAACCCAACTGTAAACTCATACAAACGTCTAGTACCTGGATATGAAGCGCCTTGTTACGTAGCATGGTCTGCACAAAACCGTAGTCCGTTAGTACGTATCCCTGCATCTCGTGGTATTAGTACACGCGTAGAAGTACGTAGTGTTGACCCAGCTGCAAACCCATATTTAGTAATGGCTACATTATTAGCTGCAGGTCTTGATGGAATTAAAAACAAATTAACTCCACCAGCAGCAGTAGATCGTAACATCTATGTAATGACAAAAGAAGAGCGCGAAGAAGCAGGTATCGTTGATTTACCAGCAACATTAGCGCAAGCATTAGTTACATTACAATCTAATGAAGTAGTATGCGGTGCACTAGGAGAACACTTACTTGAGCACTTCATCGAAGCGAAAGAGATTGAGTGGGATATCTTTAGAACACAAGTTCACCAATGGGAACGCGATCAATATATGTCTCTATACTAAGAGGGTTGAACCCTTGATACAACTCGTATCAAGGGTTTTTTAATTTCTAATTTTTACACTTTTATGTGGTTGCAAAATGAAAAAAGCCACATAAAAGCCACGAATTAATAACAAGTAGTGATATCATAGAAAAACATTATCAGATAAACGTAAGTTTTATATAATTTGTGAAATAAAAAAGCCTTGATACTACGGTATCAGGGCTTTTTTAGTGAAGTTATTGGATATATTAACTACTAGATAATGGATTGTTTTTGGTTATTTTGAATCATGTTACTAAGAAAATCTTTTCAAAAGAATTGATTTTATCTTTTTTTTAATCACTTGTGCTATAACTTAATAATTCTTTACTGCCTGTACAACGCGACCAATTATTTTTACATCTTCAGCTGAAAGGTCGTAAGTTTTTGGTTCGTGGATAGGGTCGTTACTCAATGGTATTAAAGTAATGATGCTTCCGGATTTTGAAATCTTTTTCACGGTAGCATCATAACCATTGACTTTTACAACAGCAATTTGTCCGTTTTCAACATAAGGAGTTTCCTCTACTAAAACATAAGAACCATCAGGGAATTCGAGATTCATGCTAGTGCCTTTTACAGTAAGATAAAAATACTTTTTACGCTTGTTTAAAAATGTACTCAGCATGGGTAAATAGCCTTCGATATTTTCTTCAGCGAATATTGGTGTACCAGCTGCTACAGAACCAATGATAGGAATATGAATAATGTTTGATTGATCTTTTTGGATGGTTTCATAAATAGAAACTTCTTCTTTAACAGTATTGTCCTCTTGAGTTGCGAGTCTTTCTAAATCATCAGTAGTGATTCCTAATCCCTTACAAACTTTTATGACATTATCAACAGACGCTTTACCAATCCCTCTTGATAACATGGATTGCAGTGTTGTGGGGGGGAGACCTATTTTTTCGGCGAAGGCTCTTTTGCTATAGCCAGCTTCTTTTATTAAGCGTGTTACAACCTCTGCTTTTTTCATTACTTTCACCATCTTTCTTATTAAAATGTATACGATATTGCGTATTTCTGTATATATCATAACCTAACTAAAATTGTTAGTAAATAGAAAAGTATACGAAAATGAGTATTAAAATGCGTTTTTTTGTTGACTAAATACGAAATTGAGTTTATATTTAAATGGAAATGAACGCAATATCGTACAAAAAAACAGGTGGTGAGTCAATGTATCCGAATTTGCGTGCAGAGATGGCGAGAAAAAGAATTATGATTACACAAATTTCTTCGTATCTGAAACTTCGCCACGCAACAGTGAGCGACAAAATAAATGGTAAATTTCGTTTTTATTATGATGAAGCTTTTGAAATTAAGAAAACTTTTTTTCCAGAACAT
Organism: Bacillus sp. ok061; assembly: GCF_900108285.1. Lineage (NCBI taxonomy): Bacteria > Bacillati > Bacillota > Bacilli > Caryophanales > Bacillaceae > Bacillus > Bacillus sp. ok061. The sequence goes on from NZ_FNUW01000039.1 coordinate 9,606, forward strand.
AGTTTGGAATATCTTTTTGAATTTGAAGAAAATGAAGCGAATTGAAATCGGAGGAGATTTACTTAAAATGTAACCCTATAATCGAATTATTGAATGATGATTTAATAAGAGGGTTCATATCAAAGTATTTAATTTAAATTCCGATAACTAGTTAATTTGTAAAAAGAAAGTAACGAATTATGCGTAGTGCGAAATTATCTCAATGCAATAAAGATAGTCCAAAATTAGTAGTGAGGAGGAGATGAGGATGGGGCAATTAACTGACTCATCAGTACATAGTTCATTAGTATTTGAAGTTAATGGCAAAGTAGTAACGGATAGTTTGGTAATTGCGAAGATATTCAAAAAAAATCACTTCGACGTTTTGAAGGAAGTTCGAAAACAAATTGTATATGTAGGTGAAGAGTTTGGAGGAGAAAATTTTCACGAGTCCACTTATTTTAATTCAAAGAACAGGCGAATCCCTAAATATGATTTAACAGAAGAAGCATTCACGTTACTTGTTATGGGATATACCAGTAGAGAAGCGGTTGGAATGAAAATTAAATTTATGAAAGAGTTCAAACGAATGAAGCAATATATACAAAATCAGCAAAATGTGCCAAAGGATCCAATGGGGGTTTTAAAGTTAACATTTGCTGCGTTAGAAGGACATACTCAGGAGATACAAGAGATAAAGTCTGAGGTGAAAGGTTTGCGAGAAAATACGCCGCTTTATGCTATCGAGTGTGAAGAGATAACAAGGGCTGTAAAAAGGTTAGGTGTTATGTTATTGGGAGGTAAAAATTCAAATTCTTATCAGGATATCGGCCTTAGAAGGAAGTTATATAGAGATATTTATAGTCAGTTACATCGGGAATTTGGTGTGAATAGTTATAAAGCTATTAAACGTTATCATTTGGATAGAGCAATACAAATTATTAATGAAGAATATTCAATTCCAACTGTTTTAAATGAAGAAATTACAGTTAAAAACTTACAAATAAATATGGCAGACATTCAGTAGGAGGAAAGAACATGCAAAGAAAGATTTTAGTAATTACTAGCAGTTTAGCAGGGTTACCAACTGTCAGTGAATTTAAAACAAAAGAAGATGCAAAAGAGCAGGTTAGAAAGCTTATTCAAAAAGGAATGAGTCAAAATGTGATTCGTATAACACAAGAAATTCCAATGAATATCGAAATTCAAGTGGATGTTGAATTTGAGGAATAAGAGAGGTTTAGAAGAAAATAGATATGGATAGCATGATTGTTTTGAATGAATGCATAAGAAAAGAATCCGTTGCAGCGGATTCTATAAGAAAAAATATCTCTAGATAAGTATAACATTGAATAGCGTTTTTGAGAATTTATGAGGTGGCTAGTATGGGGATTATTCGAGTGAAAAAAGATAGTAATTATTCCGTTATAAATAATACTGGTTTAAAAGATGAAAGGTTGTCATGGAAAGCGAAAGGAATCTTAGCCTATGCGCTTACATTACCAGACGATTGGACTTTTCATATTAGCGAATTAGCTCGACATGCTAAGGATGGAGAAGATTCGCTCCGTACAGGTTTTAAGGAATTAAAAGAATTAGGTTATGTAAAACGTTATCCTGTTCGTGATGGGAATACGAAAAAAATTACAAGGTGGGATACGGAAATTTACGAAACGCCACAAAGGAACATGCCACAAGTGGAAAACCAAGATGTGGTAAAGCCATATGAGGAAAATCAGAAACTACTAAATACTAATAGACTAACTACTAATAAACGAAATACTAATGATTATGATGATATGGATAAATTAGAATCTCGTGTATTCATCAATGAGAGGGTTAAAGTAAGTTGTAACTTTATTAAGGGGAGGGGCATTCCGTTAAGTGAAATTGCAATTGCAGAGTTGGGGAGTTTTTGTAATTTGTTTAGTGATGAGTTAATTCAGCATGCAATTAATAAAGCCGTTGATGAGAATGCGCCAAGATGGAACTACATTAAGGCTATATTGAGGAATTGGAAGGAGCAAGAAGTTAAAACATTAGTTGATGTGGCCATACTAGATAGACGTTTTGAAATGAGCAAGAAAAAGAAATATAACGGGACAGGTAGGAAGTATTCAAATAGAAAAGAGATTGTACCCGATTGGTTATATAAAGATGATGAATCAACAAATCTAGAAGAGGAAAGAAAAAATGTGCAGTCTATTGATGAAGAGCGTGAGAGATTACAAGAAGTGTTAAATAAATATAGGTCATAAGAAAAAACGTTAGATGATTTTGTTATTTTGAAATATATTACCTTAATAAAAAATAATACATTTATATTCTTTAAAGATTCCCGATGCATAGTGAACAGTATTATAAAGATATTAGTGAATGTTTGGATCAAGTATGAACCATTTGTAATTTCAGTTTATTTCTTAAAGTTCTATGGGAACTGTTAGAAGTTTTTTCAAAAGGATTCAGGAATTAATTACAATATCTGAATTCTAAAGATGTAAGGAACTTATCAATAGAGGGTAAAAAATGTTAGGAAAGGGTTGTGTTTATAAAATGAAAGATAATTTACAAGTAATAAAGATTGAAAAAGTTAATAAGCATATTCATTCTATTAAATTAGTATTAAGAGACTTTGTAAAAAGAACGGAAGTGGGTGAATCGGTAAGTGTTCGAATGGCTCAAAGATTATAAGAAGTTAGAAGAAGAAATTACTTATTTAGAATACAACTTAGATAAATCAAAAGCCGAATTGAAGCGTTGGATTAGTGGTGATTTGCAAAATGTACGATTAACCGCTGAATCGGAAGGGGCTAAGGTAGAAGGACGAATTGAAGTAATTGAATATGAATTAGCTTATAAGATGAATGAAGAGTATGATTTAAAGCTTTTAATTAATAAATTTACAGGACTGGATCATCAAATACTTAAAATGAAATATGTTGATGGAATGACTTTAGAACAAATAGCGTTTGAATTACATTATAGTACAGGCTATATTCGCCGAAAACATGCTGAAATAAGAAAGATTGTCAAGTTTTTAGATGGGTTTTAATGTTACCTTTTTGTAGGATACATGCAGTGTACAGAAAGTATTGAAAAAGTGATTTATAGTAGTAATATAAGATTTCGACGAAAGGGCAACTATTTTTATGGTTGCTCTTTTTGTTGTGAAAGAAGGTGAGTAACGTGAAGTGATTTTATAGATAAATGGGCATTTGGCTTCCGGTTATATTTAGTAAAGTAGTAGGTTTACAGGCGAAAATAATAGCAAATAAGGAGATGTTTAATGATGAATTTATTAGCTGCTTCAGTCAAAACAAAGAATTTGCCACAACAAGTGTTACGTTGGCAATCAATGGTAGAAAGTGAATGTTCCGCACAAGGAGTACCTGAGTTAGTTCCTTACGTACTTGGAATTATTATGGTGGAAAGTGGAGGGAACTCTGAAACAACACCCGATATTATGCAGTCCAGTGAATCACAAGGTTGGCCAATGAATACAATTAAAAATCCTAAGGATTCAATTTATTACGGAGTAAAGCATTTAAAGGGAGCTTTTGATGATGCAAAGAAAAATGGTATTACAGATTTAAGTGCCATTGTTCAATCGTATAATTTTGGACGAGCTTACCTTCGCTGGTTAGCTTCTAACAATAAACAGCATTCATTACCGGTAGCAGATTTGTATTCTAAAACAGTTGTTGCGCCATCACTCGGAAATACAACTGGTGCTATGGTGAAATATAGTCACCCTATCGCTGTTGCCTACAATGGAGGTTATCGATATAAAAACGGGGGGAATTTCTTCTACTCTGAAATTGTTAAACAATATGTAGATTTTGATGGAGGAACTGGTGGTGGTGACAATAAGCCGTTACAACCAAAAGGACTGGGAATTGCAACGTCTAAATACCCAGAAGGATGGGGCATCAATTTATATAGTGGCCCTGGAAAAGATGCTTGGTTCACAGGTCATGTCATTAATACAAAAATGCCATATTTAATTATAGATGCTGCTTGGTATGGCGGGAATGAAAATATGCTTTGCTTAGGTTGGGAAGCCTGGGCGAAAGAAGAACACTTTGAAGTGCAGTGGTTCCATGCTTACTCAAAATATCCAGCAGGTTATGGTATTAACACATATGATGGTCCAAATGGAAATTATAAAGGAAATGTGGATGGATCTTATCCATATGGTGTTTTTGCGAGAAAAGATGGTTACATTGATATTGGACAAAACACATGGGTAAAAGAAGAACATTTTAATGTAAGGTAATAACAAAGGTTTTTTATTATTTGATTTTAAATTATAAATTTTAATATATAGAAAAAATATAAAAGGGTGCTTTTTTAAGTGCCTTTTTATATTACGTATGAATAGAAAGGAAGATTATTATGGCAAAATTTATTTATCCAACAGATACAACGAGAGTAACAAGTGGCTTTCGGGGGAGCAGACCAGATCATCATGGGATAGATCTTGCTGAATCGGGCTATCATCCAATTTATGCAGCAGCTAGCGGACGAGTTAGTCGTTCTTATATTTCATCCAGTTATGGTGAATGTATTATGATTGTGCACACTATTGATGGGGTTACATGGGAAACAGTATATGCCCATATGCGTAGCGGTTCTCGAACGGTGAAAGAAGGTGATTATGTTACGCAAGGACAAACTATTGGAGTTATGGGTAGCACAGGAGAAGTTACTGGTCAACATCTACATTTTGAATTGCATAAAGGGTCTTGGAACATCAATAAGAGTAATGCTGTGAATCCATTAGACTACTTAGGAAAAGGAGACGGTGGTGGTACAACTGACCCTTCTGATAAACCACTACAACCAAAAGGGCTGGGAATTGCAATGTCTAAATACCCAGAAGGATGGGGCATCAATTTATATAGTGGTCCTGGAAAAGATGCTTGGTTTACAGGTCATGTCATTAATACAAAAATGCCATATTTAATTATAGATGCTGCTTGGTATGGCGGGAATGAAAATATGCTTTGCTTAGGTTGGGAAGCCTGGGCAAAAGAAGAACACTTTGAAGTACAGTGGTTCCATGCTTACTCAAAATATCCAGCAGGTTATGGCATTAACACATATGATGGTCCAAATGGAAATTATAAAGGAAATGTGGATGGATCTTATCCATATGGCGTTTTCGCGAGAAAAGATGGTTACATTGATATTGGACAAAACACATGGGTAAAAGAAGAGCATTTTAATGTAAGATAATATCTTTAAATCAGCATGTATTAAGTAGGATGAAAAAACTTGTTATCATACCTCTTGAGATGAGAATAGTATCTGTAAAATGCTGGGTGGAATATAGGGTGCGATTTTTGAAAGAGCAACTGATGTAAAAAGTTGCTCTTTTTCTTTTTTTGAATGTGAGGACCATAACCCATTATATAGAATATGGCCTGTCTGAGTATTTAGTTTCTAGATGTACTTAATAATTCAGTGGAATTTTAAATGATAAAAAATAAAAAAAGGAGATAATCAGTAATGGAAATTAGAAAAAAATTAGTGGATCCAAGTAAATATGGTATAAAGTGTCCCAATACAATGACACCAGAATTCATCACAGTACATAATACGTACAATGATGCATCAGCAGAAAATGAGATATCGTATATGATTGGGAATAATAATTCAGTGTCGTTTCATGTTGCAGTAGATGACAAAGAAGCAGTACAAGGTATTCCGTTTGATCGTAATGCTTGGCATGCAGGTGATGGTAACGGAAATGGTAATCGTAAATCTATCGGAGTGGAAATTTGCTATTCTCTAAGCGGTGGGGATAGATATTACAAGGCGGAAGATAATGCAGCAATTGTTATTGCTCAGTTAATGAAACAATTCAATATACCGATTAGTAATGTACGTACACATAAATCGTGGAGTGGAAAGCATTGCCCACACCGAATGCTCGATGAAGGAAGAGTGGATCAATTCATTGAGAAGATAAACAAAGCATTTAATGAAGGTAATAATAAACCACTACAACCAAAAGGACTGGGAATTGCAACATCTAAATACCCAGAAGGATGGGGTATCAATTTATATAGTGGTCCTGGAAAAGATGCTTGGTTCACAGGTCATGTCATTAATACGAAAATGCCATATTTAATTATAGATGCTGCTTGGTATGGTGGGAATGAAAATATGTTGTGTCTAGGTTGGGAAGCGTGGGCGAAAGAAGAACACTTTGAAGTAGAGTGGTTCCATGCTTACTCAAAATATCCCGCAGGTTATGGCATTAACACATATGATGGTCCAAATGGAAATTATAAAGGAAATGTGGATGGATCTTATCCATATGGCGTTTTCGCGAGAAAAGATGGTTACATTGATATTGGGCAAAACACATGGGTAAAAGAAGAACATTTTAATGTGAGATAAGGATATGAGAGTAGGATCACTCGTATGATTCTCTTTGATTTTTGAAAAGGAGATGAGAACGATGGAAGAACAAATCTTCAATTCAATGATTCAACAAGGAGCATTCGCAGCTTTATTTGTGTGGATGCTGTTTACTACGCAAAAAAAGAATGAACAGCGCGAAGAACAATATCAAAAAGTTATTGAAAAAAATCAACAGGTCATTGAAGAACAAGCAAAAGCATTTAGTTCGTTGTCGAAGGATTTATCAGATGTTAAGCGGAAAATATTGGGAAACGGGGATGAGAAATAAAATATGATATTAAAGTATTTTTCACGTATGCAGGTTCTCAAATAGGAATTCGATTAATATATAATAATGAGAAAAAGCCCTAATACCGATAAGTATTGGGGCTTTTTCTCATTAGCTATAGTGAATAAGGCTGTGGTGGATTCTTCAAGAGGAAAGAGTGAATGAAGTCTAATGTTAATGTAAATGAAATGAAACCTTGAATGATACTTAGTTTATAGCGCAGTCTTATTCAGGGGTTCGTTAGTTCATTTTCTAAATTTAGGGAATAAATATAGTTTAGTACCTTGCAATAAATAATACTAGGTGGTATATTATGGATAAAACAGGTACCGTGTATTGAACAGTACTAAGATAGGGAAGGAGGATGGCACTTGAACGTTCAGTTTAAAAAAGGTGTGCTTGAACTTTGTGTATTAGCACTTGTAAAACGTAAAGATAGTTACGGTTATGAACTTGTTCAGCAAATTTCTAATAAATTTTTAATATCGGAAGGGTCAGTATATCCTTTGTTACGTCGTTTGACGAAAGAAGGGTATTTTCAAACGTATTTAAAGGAATCTACGGAAGGGCCACCTCGTAAATATTATCAATTAACAGAGCAAGGGGAGACGCAATTTCATTTGTTAGTAACAGAATGGCGTGATTTTGCGAAAGGGGTACAAGAAATTATTGAAGGGGTGGAATGGGATGAGTAAAGAAGGGTTTCTTAAAGAATTATCAAGTTATCTTAGAAAGTTACCAGAGGAAGAGAGGCAAGATATTTTATTGGATTATGAAGAGCACTTTCAGTTTGGACTAGAAGAGGGGAAAACTGAATCAGAAATAATTCAGGGCCTTGGTTCTCCGAAAGTAATCGCAAAAGAGTTACTTGCGATGTATCGCTTCGATGAAATGAAAAAAAATCCATCGACTTCAAATGTGACAAGAGCTGTTATGGCAGCGATTGGACTTAGTTTGTTTAATTTTATTATTGTGTTAGGCCCGTTAGTCGCAATTATTGCTTTTATATTTTCTTTTTGGATCGGTGGTATTGCAAGTGTAGTAACACCATTTTTCGTTATTGGAAAAGTATTTATGGGTACTTTTATATGGTTGGATCTTTTCGTTAGTATAACGTTTGTTGGAGTAGGTTTATTGGTATGTATTATCGCTTTTTATAGTACAAAGTGGTTTAAGAGATTGTGTGTACGATATGTAATATGGAACTTCAAAATGATAAAAGGAGAATAAATGATGAAAAAACTATTTTTAATCGCTATCGCTTGTATCATTATTGGAGTAATAGGAATTTCCCAAACATATGAAAAAGCAGTACAAACTGCTGAAAAAGGCGATAAAGAAAATGTAATTAAAAACGAAACATTAAAAAATATAGAAGTTAAGTTAGATGCCGGGGATATTATTGTCCAAAAATCTCCTGACTCTTCTTTTTATATCAAGCAATCAGGAGATGTACGTAAACAAGAGATTCGTATCGCAGAAGATGGTGACACATTAAAAGTTATTGGGGAAAGAGAAAAAGGTGCTTCATTTGATTTTTCTTTTTACGATTTTAGGTTTCAAACGTCTAAATTGACTCTCCTTGTGCCCGAACGCTCTTACCAAGATGTAAAAGTAAATTCATCTGCTGGACAAATCGAAATGAGTGATGTGAAAAGTGATAGCGTAAGTGTTAGAACACTTGCTGGAGAAGTAGAGTTGAAACAAATAACGGCTAAGACTGTGGAGGGATCGACAAAAGCTGGTGAGGTGAACTTTAAGAAGGTATTAGGGAAAGTGACCGCAAAAACAACAAGTGGGGAAATAAATATTCAAGATCATGATTCTCAGTATAATCTAGAAGCAAGTTCAACTGCAGGAGATATAGATATTACTTTATCGGAAAAACCACAAGATGCGGTAATTACTGGGCAAAGTGCTGCCGGAGATGTAACAATTTTTAATGAAGAAAATAAAAATGTAACAATTGGAAATGGTAGTAAAAAGATTAGCGGTAAAACGGCTGCTGGAGATGTGACGATTGAAACTCGTTAATAAGAAATAGAATGCATGGAAATCTATCAAAATACATAAAAAGAAGATAATTACCGTATATAAATAAGGTAATTATCTTCTTTTTATTATTTTTAATGTAAATCACGATATACGCCAATTACTTTCCCGATAACTGACACTTGTTTTAAAATGATAGGTTCTAATGAAGAATTTTCTGGTTGTAGACGGAAATGGTCTTTTTCTTTATAGAAACGTTTAACAGTTGCTTCGTTATCTTCTGTTAAAGCGACTACAATTTCACCATTATATGCAGACTGTTGTTGGCGAACAACAACTAAATCTCCATCGAAAATACCAGCTTCAATCATACTATCTCCAGAAATACGTAACATGAACACTTGGTCTGCTCCAGCAACAATACTAGCTGGAAGTGGGAAATGTTCCTCTACGCTTTCGACCGCTGTAATTGGTAAACCAGCAGTAACTTTTCCGACAATTGGAACTTGAATAACAGATTGTGTTTCCGTATCCATTCGGTCTTCACCTAAAATTTCAATGGCACGTGGTTTTGTTGGATCGCGTCGAATGTATCCTTTTTCTTCTAATCGTGATAAATGTCCGTGCACTGTAGAACTAGAAGCGAGGCCGACTGCTTGACCAATTTCACGTACGGAAGGTGGATATCCTTTTTCTTGTACTTTTAGCTTAATAAAGTCGAGAATGTCTTGCTGGCGTTTCGTTAACTTTTCCATGTTTTCTAACACCTCGTTTTCTTTCATTTTTCTTATTAATAAGTATAACATGTGAAAAAACATTCTACAAACATAAGTTCGAACAAATGGCGGATTTATGTTACACTATAGGGAAATAATAGGGAGAAAGAGGGGTTCAAAATGAATGCAATTATTTATGCACGTGTAAGTACAACGAAAGAAGCGCAAGAAACATCATTATTACGTCAAAAAGATGAATTATTGCATTTAGCTGAGCGCTATCAAATGAATGTTACTAAGGTGATTGAAGAGCAGGCTAGTGGATATACAATTGAACGTGACGGTATATTAGAGGTGTTGGATACAATTCGAGACGAACAAATCGATGTGTTACTTATACAAGATGAAACGCGCCTTGGTAGAGGAAATGCGAAGATTGCATTAATGCATTGTTTACATAAAGAAGGCATAAAAGTATATACGCATACACATAATGGTGAATTACAATTGTCGGATTCTGATTCGATGGTATTAGATATTATTGGTATTGTTGAAGAATATCAAAGAAAGATTCATAATTTGAAAATTAAACGAGGTATGCAACGTGCAGTAGAAAAAGGTTATCGTCCAGAAAATAATTTAAAAAATCGTCATTTAAGTGTAGGAAGAGAGAAAAAAGAAGTGCCAATTGAGGAAATTGTACGTTTGCGAAAAAGTGAACTCACGTTTGAAGAAATTGCAGCAACATTACGTGGATTTGGTCATAATGTTTCAAAGGCGACTGTACATCGTAGATATGTAGAGTATACGAAGCAATTGCTTGATAAAGAAGAGTAACTATTGTATGATAATAATCAGTTTTGATTAGAAGGGGGATTCGAGATGATTAATCACGAACTCGTTGAACGCATTAACTTCTTAGCGAAAAAAGCAAAAGCTGAAGGTTTAACTGAAGAAGAGCAACGTGAGCGTCAATCGCTACGTGAACAATATTTAAAAGGATTTCGTCAAAATATGTTAAACGAACTTAAAGGTATTAAAGTTGTTAACGAAGAAGGTACAGATGTTACACCGACGAAATTAAAAGCTTTAAAAAAGCAAGATAATGCAAAATTAAATTAAAAGATGGGCGAAGCCCATCTTTTTTATTTGTAAAAATCGTCATTTAATAACTTTCCAGTTGTTATTAACTGTTGCTTCTATCGTTCTATGTTCCAATATATAATTAGCGATAAGTTCAGACATATCTGTGGGTATATCTTTTACTATCGGTTTGCTTTGAAACATAAAGAAATTTCCCCCGCCACTTGCACGATAATTATTCATTACAACGTCATATTCTTCATTCATATTAAGAGGAGCACTGTTATGCTGTAAAGATTCTACTCTTTCACCAATTGGTTTTGAAATGTTTAATACGTATGAAATCCCTTCCCACATATCATAATTATAATGTTGTGGCTTTGGTTCTATGTAGGTAGGACTTACGGTGATGGATCCATCTGTTTTTAATGTGAAATAAGAAGCAGAGAGTTCAAGAGCATTTTTTATATCTGCTCCAGTTATTCTAATTACTTTTAATGTGTTTGGATAAATATAATTAGAAACGATATCACGCATTGTTACATGTTCAGGGAAACCTGGAGATGTATTATGGAACAAACTTGTACAAGAAATTGATACATTAGCTATATCCATCTGTATTTTATTTATGAATTCGATAAAAGGATGATCATGCAAACGAGTTTGCATAGCATCAGAAATTTGCATGTCCCCCTGAATGATTCCAATAGGTTGATCAAGCCACCTTTGTGTTTTCTCTTCGTAATCGGCTACCAATGAAAGTACATCTTGGTCCGCCTCAACTCCTTGTACAGATAATAATTCAGAACAACTCTCTTTTTTCACCCATTTATGTTTCGTTTTTTCGAATGTTACTTTTACTTTTCCGACTGAGTGTCCATTGCATCCGGTCTGTAAAATTGTTACACCGTTAGCCATTGTGTGAGAAATTTCTCGGTGTTGATGACCTGTTAGTAAAAGATCTATGCCTTCAATTTCATGGCACATTGCATATCCTTGGTTTTCACCTGTTAACACTTCAGTCGGTTCCCCGGTTTGTAAATCTCTTTCAAATCCACCGTGATAGGCTACGACTAATAAATCGGGTTTCTCATGTTCGCGAATATAAGAAACCCATTTTTTTGTAGTCTTTAATGCATCTTCAAATAGTAAATCTTTAATGTGATGGGCCTGTTCCCAATTTGGGATGTAATGTGTTGTTACCCCTAAAATAGCAATTTTTATATTGGATTCAATCTGTTTGATTAAATAAGGTTTTCCGAAATAGGGTTTTTTTATGTTTTTATCTAAAATGTTTGCTGATAGGTACGGGAAGTTCGCAGTAGTCACAGCATTATTTAATATATCCATCCCGTAATTAAATTCATGATTGCCGATAATTGCAGCGTCATACTGTAAGTAATTCGCTAATAAGGACATTGGATTTTTTTTGTTTTTTTCGTATGTAACGTAATGATAAGTAAATGGTGTTCCTTGAATAAAGTCGCCATTATCAATTAAAAGAACGTTTGTATTTTGGGAACGTTCTTTTTTTATAAGAGTAGAAATTTTAGCTAAACCAAGTTCTGCTGGGGAGTTATCTTGGTAGTGAATGGGATAAACAGTGCCATGTATATCGCTTGTTAATAAGATGTTTAAAGTTACAGTTTGATTTTGTTCCAATATGACTCACCTTTTCTATTGTTATCTTCCAATTAATCATATCAAATATGTGAAGTGAATTTTGATGTGAATGTATAGAATGTGTAAAGATTCTGTAAATAACCAATTGTGTATCAAAATATGTGATATATTTCTTCATGTTTACGGAAGGTTATTTTATAACAAGAAAAATGGAGGCATTAATATGTTGAAAAAAGTTTTTGCAATGAGTACAACAGTTGTACTAGCGGCGGGATTATTAAGTGGCTGCGGGACGAAAGAGTCAAGTGCAAGTAAAAATGAAGATACGAAAAAAGGTTATGTACCAAAGACCTTAAATGTTCAATTTGTTCCTTCTCAAAATGCGGATACGTTAGAGGCAAAGGCAAAACCATTGGAAAAGCTATTAAGCGATAAATTAAATATTCCGGTAAAAGTTAGTATTTCAACTAACTACAATACAATTGTAGAAGCGATGGCATCTAAACAAGTAGATGTAGGATTTTTACCGCCAACAGCGTACGTATTAGCACATGAAAAGAAGGCTGCAAATGTAATTTTGCAAGCACAACGTTTTGGAGTAGAGGATGAAACAGGAGCTCCTACAAAAGATTTAGTAGACTATTATAAATCTGAGTTTGTTGTTAAAAAAGACTCTAATATAAATAGTGTAAAAGATTTAAAAGGTAAAAAAATTGGTTATCAAGATGTAACATCATCAGCAGGATATGTATGGCCTGCAGCTGTTCTATTAAAAGAGGGAATTGATCCGCTAAAGGATGTGAAACCTGTTACATTAAAAGGCCATGATCAGTCACTTATTGCACTTTTAAATGGTGATGTAGATGCAGCTGTTGTATTCCAAGATGCTCGTAATATTGTAAAAAAAGATTATCCGAATATATTTGATCAAACGAAAATAGTGAAATTTACTGAGAAAATTCCGAACGATACAATTTCTGTACGTTCTGATTTAGATGCAGAGTGGAGCAAGAAATTACAAGATGCTTTCATTGAAATTGGAAAAAATGAGGAAGGCCGTAAAATCATTAAAGAAGTATATTCTCATGAAGGATATATTAAATCTGATGATAGTAAATTTGATATTGTTCGTGAATATGGAAAGACAGTGAAGACGCAATAATACATAGTGAAGTGGCGGCTAGCTGGAAGGTGTGAGATTTCAGTTAGTTTGCCGTTTTTTAGTTATTGATAATACATTGAAAGTAGGTAAGATGTGTGATAGAGTTTCGAAATGTTTCCAAAATGTATCCGAATGGAACAAAGGGATTGAATAATATAAATTTAAAGATTCAAAAAGGTGAGTTTATTGTAATGGTCGGATTATCCGGAGCTGGAAAATCTACACTTCTCAGATCCGTAAATCGTCTTCATGAGATTACCGAAGGAGAAATCATTATTGAAGGTGAGTCTATTACTGCTGCGAAAGGAAAAGGATTAAGGCGTATGCGCCGGGATATCGGTATGATCTTCCAAAGTTTTAACCTTGTAAAGCGATCAACAGTATTAAAAAATGTATTAGCTGGTCGTGTTGGATATCATTCCACATTACGTACAACGTTAGGTTTGTTTCCGAAAGAAGATGTGGAGCTCGCATTTCAAGCGTTAAAAAGAGTGAATATTTTAGAAAAAGCATATGCACGTGCTGATGAATTATCAGGAGGACAACAGCAACGTGTATCGATAGCTAGAGCATTGGCACAAGAAGCAAAAATCATATTGGCAGATGAGCCTGTTGCATCGTTAGATCCACTTACGACAAAGCAAGTGCTAGATGATTTGAAAAAAATTAATGAAGATTTTGGAATCACGACAATTGTAAATTTACATTCTATTGATTTGGCTAGACAATATGCGACACGCATTATCGGATTACATGCAGGAGAAATTGTTTTTGACGGTTTAGTAGAAGAAGCAACGGATGAAAAATTTGCTGAAATTTATGGGGACGTTGCTCAGAAAAGCGAATTATTAGAGGTGGCAGTAAAATGAATGACGTGACGATATATTCAAATGAAATACCGAAGCCGCCGAGTAAATTGAAACATATGTTAACGTTTATTTTAGTTATTTTAATGCTGTGGAGTAGTAGTGTACAAGTAGATGCATCATTTTCAAAACTGGTAGACGGTTTTCCTAATATGGTAGATCTATTGAAAGAAATGGTGCCACCTGATTGGAGTTATTTTCAAGTTATTACAACAGCGATGTTAGATACAATACGTATGGCGATTATTGGGACGACCTTAGGAGCGATTTTAGCTATTCCACTTGCATTGTTTGCAGCAAGTAATGTGTTTACTAACACATTTTTATACAGTCTAGCTCGAATGATTTTAAATTTTATACGAACGATACCAGATTTATTATTGGCGGCTATTTTCGTAGCGATTTTTGGAATTGGGCCACTTCCAGGTATTTTGGCTCTTACTTTTTTTTCAATTGGACTTGTAGCGAAATTGTTGTATGAATCAATTGAATCAATTGACCCTGGCCCATTAGAAGCGATGACAGCTGTAGGGGCTACTAAGGTGCAATGGATTGTTTATGGAGTCATTCCACAAGTAAAAGCACACTTTGTTTCCTATGTACTATATACATTTGAGGTGAATGTACGTGCAGCGGCTGTCCTAGGTTTAGTAGGAGCAGGTGGTATTGGACTATATTATGATCGTACACTTGGATTTTTACAATATCAACAAACTGCATCTATTATCATCTATACTCTTGTTGTTGTATTGGTAATTGATTATGTAAGTACATTGTTGCGGGAGAAATTATAATGAGTAAAACGACTATAATCGTACCAAAACCGAAGAAACCGAGTATATATCGCTGGGTTATTTTTATAGCAATTACATTTGTTTATGTTTGGGCCTTTTCAGGAGTACCACTAGAGGGAATAAAGGAAACGGCGGGAGAAATCACGAAAGCAATTATGACAGGGATATTGAATCCAGACTGGTCGTATGTATCTTTGCCAGATGGTGAAGATTTATTACATGGATTAATTGATACGTTGGCAATTGCAATATTAGGTACATTTATTTCTGCATTTTTATCTGTTCCGTTTGCCTTTTGGGCGGCAACGAATATGAGTAGTGGAAAATTAACTTCAGGATCTGGGAAATTTGTACTTAGTTTTGTTCGTACGTTTCCTGAATTAGTTATGGCTCTTTTATTTATAAAAGCTGTTGGACCAGGCTCTTTTGCAGGAGTATTAGCTCTAGGATTACATTCTATTGGAATGTTAGGGAAACTATATTCAGAAGGAATTGAAAACATAGATAAAGGACCGACGGAAGCGTTACTAGCAACAGGGGCAAATCGATTTCAAATACTTTGGTATGCAGTGTTACCACAAGTGTTACCGGATTTTCTATCGTATACGTTATACAGATTTGAAATTAATGTAAGGTCCGCTGCGATATTAGGTGTTATTGGAGCAGGGGGGATTGGTACACCGTTAATTTTTGCGCTGAGTTCACGGAATTGGTCTCGTGTTGGGATTATTTTATTAGGTATCATTTTAATGGTAATTATAATTGATTTGATTTCAAGTTCGATTCGGAAACGGATTGTTTAACTTATTTGAAAAGCATCGAAGTTAGATGCTTTTTTATGTTTTTAAAAACATAATGAAAAAAGTAAGTATAGAAAAGAAATTTGTATAAATATACAGATAATTCCCTTTCTTTTTAAAATAAAAATAATGAAAAAGTATGTCATATTGAATACCCATACATTCCCGGAAACATTGATTTTTTTATAAAAAATCAAAAAAATATCAACATATTTGTCGATACATGTTGTATAATCTTGCGTGGGAAGCTATCATATAAATGTATAAAACGTTTACTAATATAAGCGAAGGGAAGAATAGCATGTCACATTCAATCGAACAACTTTCTATCAACACGATTCGCACATTATCCATCGATGCGATTGAAAAAGCAAACTCTGGTCACCCAGGAATGCCAATGGGTGCAGCACCAATGGCTTATACATTATGGACTCAATTTATGAAACACAATCCAAATAACCCAACGTGGTTTAACCGTGATCGTTTCGTATTATCTGCAGGTCATGGTTCAATGTTATTATACAGCCTACTTCACCTATCTGGTTATGATGTAACAATGGATGACTTAAAGAACTTCCGTCAATGGGGAAGCAAAACTCCAGGACATCCTGAGTACGGTCATACAGCTGGTGTAGATGCAACGACTGGTCCACTTGGACAAGGTATTGCAACTGCTGTAGGTATGGCAATGGCTGAAAGGCATTTAGCTGCTAAATATAACCGTGATGCGTATAATGTAGTAGATCATTATACATACGCTATTTGTGGTGATGGAGATTTAATGGAAGGCGTTTCTGCTGAAGCATCTTCATTAGCTGCTCATTTACAATTAGGTCGCCTTGTTGTGCTTTATGATTCAAACGATATTTCATTAGATGGCGATTTAAATCGTTCATTCTCTGAAAGTGTAGAAGATCGTTACAAAGCATACGGATGGCAAGTAATCCGTGTTGAGGATGGAAACGATATTGAAGCAATTGCGAAAGCAATTGAAGAAGCGAAAGCTGACGAAAAACGCCCAACGCTAATTGAAGTAAGAACGACAATTGGTTTCGGTTCTCCAAACAAATCAGGAAAATCAGCTTCACATGGTTCTCCACTTGGTGTAGAAGAAACAAAATTAACGAAAGAAGCATATGCTTGGACTGCTGCGCAAGATTTCCACGTAGCAGAAGAGGTGTACGACAACTTCCGTAAAGCAGTACAAGATGTTGGTGAAACTACGCAAGCAGAGTGGAACACTATGCTAGGTGAATATGCACAAGCATACCCAGAATTAGCAAACGAATTCCAAGCAGCAATGAACGGTCAACTTCCAGAAGGTTGGGAGCAAAACTTACCAACTTATGAATTAGGATCAAAAGCAGCAACTCGTAATTCTTCTGGTGCTGTAATTAATGCAATTGCAGAATCTGTACCATCATTCTTCGGTGGATCTGCTGACCTTGCTGGTTCTAACAAAACATACATGAATAACGAAAAAGACTTTACAAGAGACGATTACAGCGGTAAAAACATTTGGTACGGTGTACGTGAGTTCGCAATGGGTGCAGCAATGAACGGTATTGCACTACATGGCGGTTTAAAAACTTACGGTGGTACGTTCTTCGTATTCTCTGATTACTTACGTCCAGCAATTCGCCTTGCAGCATTAATGCAATTGCCAGTAACGTATGTATTCACACATGACAGTATCGCTGTTGGTGAAGATGGTCCAACACATGAACCAGTCGAGCAATTAGCAGCGCTTCGTGCAATGCCGAACGTTTCTGTTATCCGTCCAGCTGATGGTAACGAATCTGTTGCAGCTTGGAGACTGGCTTTAGAATCTACAAACAAACCAACTGCTTTAGTATTAACTCGTCAAGACCTTCCAACATTAGAAGGTGCAAAAGATGATACCTATGAAAAAGTAGCAAAAGGTGCATATGTAGTTTCTGCAAGCAAGAAAGAAACGGCTGATGTTATCTTACTTGCAACTGGATCTGAAGTAAGCCTAGCTGTTGAAGCTCAAAAAGCATTAGCAACAGACGGCGTTGACGCAGCTGTTGTCAGCATGCCATCTATGGATCGTTTTGAAGCTCAAACTGCAGAGTACAAAGAATCTGTATTACCAAAAGCAGTAACAAAACGTTTCGCAATTGAAATGGGTGCTACATTCGGATGGCACCGTTACGTAGGTCTTGAAGGAGATGTGTTAGGTATCGATACATTCGGTGCTTCTGCTCCTGGTGAGAAGATTATGGAAGAGTATGGATTTACTGTAGAGAACGTTGTTCGTAAAGTAAAAGAAATGCTTTAATGATTTCAGAAAAATCTCTCCGGCATGGAGAGATTTTTCTATGTAAATGAGTTTTTTCGACAGAAAAAGTTTTTTATCTCTCCACAGTCAGACAATCATTGCAAATTTTCTTATATATAATGAAGAGAAAAGGTTGTCCAGATTGGGAGGGGAAAAATGAAAACGTATGAATTGTATTTAATTCAAGAGGATATTGCGAAATCTTATTTTGGTCGTGAATATTTGTTTTTTGATTTATTTGCTCGATTTTCAGAATCTGGGTCCCTTTCGGAGAAAAAAGTGTTATATAAACAAATGATGTATATAACGAAACCATTGCAAGTAATGAAAATTCATCATAAATTAGAACAAGCTTTGCGCGTTCTTGGTAAATATGATAGAACACATCATACACATACACTTTATACGGGAGCGGAGTACGGTGAAATAATGGTGAAACCGCACTATATTCGTATGAATACCTCTGGAAATGTCTCTATGGAAACGACTTTCTTTGAGGTGTTAAGAAAGTGTGAATTAACATTTTTAGCTATGGATTATGAAAATACAAAGTACGGATGGCTGAATCCTCTAAAACAAGTACGAACATATGTGTAAAAAATGTCGAATTGTATCTTGTCTTATTGAAAAGGTTTTAGTACACTGTAAGGTAGACAACATGAAGGAGGAAAATATATGCCAATTTGGTTAGGTATTCTAGTGGGCGTAGTAGCACTAGTAGCAGGCGTGGCGTTAGGATTTTTCATTGCCCGCAAATACATGATGAATTACTTACAAAAAAATCCACCAATTAACGAACAAATGTTAAAAATGATGATGATGCAAATGGGACAAAAACCTTCCCAAAAGAAAATCAATCAAATGATGAGCGCGATGAACAAGCAACAAATGAAATAAGCGCTAAAAGACACTCACTAAGAGTGTCTTTCTTTTTGTTAGTTACAGTTTTTGAAACTTTTAAAAATTCTGTATTTTTGGTAAACTGAAAACATCGCTCATTTTAAGGGAGGAGGAAAAAAATGAAAGTGTTTATGAATTTAGCGTGGTTTTTCAAACAAGAAAAACGAGCGTACATAACCGGAATTATTTTATTATTTGGCGTTGCACTTTTAGAACTTGTAGCACCAAAAGTAATTGGAATCGTTGTAGATGAAATTAATGATGGAACATTGACGACCAATAAGTTACTAAATTGGGTTGTACTATTAGTAATTGTAGGTATTACGATGTACATATTACGTTACATATGGCGTATTATGATTTTCGGGTCTTCGTTAAAATTAGCTCGCCAATTACGAAAAAATTTATATGAACATTTTACAAAGATGAGTCCATCTTTCTATCATTCAAATCGAACAGGTGATTTAATGGCACATGCGACCAATGATATTCAAGCGATCCAGCAAACTGCTGGAGCGGGTGTTTTAACGCTTGTTGATTCATTAGCTGTTGGGGGATGTGTACTCGTAGCGATGGGTTTTACAATTAGTTGGAAGTTAACATTGTTAAGTTTAATTCCGATGCCGATTGTAGCCATTTCGACAAATTATTATGGAACGTTATTACATAAAAGGTTTCATAAAGCACAGCAATCGTTTTCGGAAATTAATGATAAAGTGCAAGAGAGTATGAGTGGAATGAAAGTGATTCGATCGCTTGGACAAGAGAAAGAAGATTTGCAGGCGTTTCGAAAAAAATCAGAAGATGTTGTGCATAAAAATGTGTTAGTTGCACGTATTGATTCGTTATTTGATCCGACAATCGCTCTTATCGTTGGATTTTCTTTTTTAATTGCAGTATGTTACGGATCGGTATTAGTTGTAAGAGGTGAATTAACAGTAGGTGATCTCGTTACATTTACGACATATTTAGGTACCCTCGTTTGGCCAATGTTAGCGTTTGGATGGTTGTTCAATATTATGGAGCGTGGGCGTGCTTCATATGACCGTGTAGAAAAAATTCTTTCACAAAAATCAGATGTAGTAAATAGAGAAGATGCTGTACATACGATAGCGAGCGGTAATGTTTCGTTTGCCGTTGATTCATTTTCGTATAAGAAAAATGAACTGTTACATTTAAACGATATTCACTTTGATTTGAAGAAGGGCGAAACGCTAGGAGTTGTAGGACGTACAGGTGCAGGGAAAACGACTTTATTAAAATGTTTAATCCGTGAGTATGATCATTTTAATGGTGAATTAAAAGTTGGGGGGCGAGATATTCGAGATTTAACACTTCATGGTGTCCGTTCTGCTATTTCATATGTGCCACAAGATCATTTTTTATTTTCAGCAAGTATTGGTGAGAATATTGCTTTTGGAAAGGCGGATGCTACATATAATGAAATTACCCAAGCTGCAGATATTGCTTGTATTCATAATGATATCCTCCAATTTTCAGAAGGATATGAAACAGTAGTAGGGGAAAGAGGCGTTTCGTTATCTGGTGGTCAAAAACAGCGAATCTCTATTGCTCGTGCTTTATTAACAAATGCTGAAATTTTAATTTTGGATGATTGTTTATCAGCGGTAGATGCAAAAACAGAAGAGACAATTTTAAGTGCCTTAAAGAGGGAAAGAGCAGGGAAAACGACGATTATTACTGCACACCGATTAAGTGCAATTCAGCATGCCAATCTTATTCTTGTTGTTGATGAAGGTAGAATTGTACAAAGAGGTACACATGAGGAATTAATGAAGGAAAACGGCTGGTATAAGGAAATGTATGAAAGCCAGCAATTAGAAGCTTTAGTCGAGAAAGGAGGCGTATGATGGTAGAGAAGAAGCGAAGTGATTTAAGTAGATTGCTTTCTTATATGAAGCCATATAAAGGGTTGCTATCTTTAGCATTTATCTTTTTAGTTGGTGCGACAGTAACGGAAATGATGGGGCCTTTTTTAATTAAACAATTCCTCGATGAACACCTAGTACCGCGGGATTTTGAACGATCAGCGCTCGTTACTTTATTTGTAATTTACATAGTTGCTCATTTATTAAAAGTATTATTTACGTATTTAAATCTATTGTACTTTCAGAACATTGCTTTTAAGATTGTTCAAGATATGCGAGTTGAAGTATATGAACATGTTCAAAAACTGTCATTAAGTTTCTTTGACCGTACGCCAATTGGTACGCTCGTATCGCGCATAACGAATGATACGGAAGCGATTAAAGATTTTTATGTGAGTGTATTATCAACATTTGTGAAAAATGTAGTCTTTTTAGTAGGTATTTTAATAGCGATGTTTTTATTAGATGTAAAATTAGCGTTATTTTCTCTCGTATTAATTCCGATAATGTTTGCGATTATGGTATTATATCGCCGGAAAAGTGCAGCTTTTTATTTAGAAGTACGTAATCAACTAAGCGTGTTAAATGCAAAGTTGAACGAGTCCATACAAGGAATGAATATTGTTCAAGTGTTCAGACAAGAAAAACGTATGAGAAAAGAGTTTGAAGAAGTGAATAATAAACATTATAGTGCAGGACGACGTACGTTGAAGTTAGACGCATTACTTTTACGACCAGCTACAGATTTAGTACATATTGTAGCTATTGCGTTAGTACTAGGTTTATTTGGGATTGATGCTTTAAAGAGCCCTGTTGAAGTAGGAGTTTTATATGCTTTTGTTAACTATATACATCGTTTCTTCCAACCTGTAAATGAGATGATGATGAAATTGTCCTTTTTCCAACAGGCACTTGTTTCATCATCACGTGTATTTCATTTAATGGATGAAAAAGATTTAGCACCAGTTCAAAAAGGAAATGAGAATCCTCAAGTAGTGGATGGAGAGATTGAATTTAAAAATGTTACTTTTTCGTATGATGGAAAGCGTGACGTTTTAAAAAATGTATCATTTCACGTGAAACAAGGGCAAACGGTTGCTTTTGTTGGGCATACTGGTAGCGGAAAAAGTACGATTATGAATTTGTTAATGCGATTTTATAATATTAAGTCTGGAAATATTGTAATAGACGGTGTAGGTTTAGAAAAATTTGAAGAACGAGAAATTAGAAAGAAAATAGGACTCGTATTGCAAGATGCATTTTTATTTGCTGGAAATGTAAAGCAAAATATTCGTATGTATAATGAAGAAATTACGGATGAAGAAGTAAAAGAAGCTGCTCGATTTGTTCAAGCGAATACGTTTATTGAAAAGTTACCAAATCAGTATGAAACAGAAGTAGTAGAAAGAGGAGCAGCATTTTCAAGCGGTCAACGGCAATTAATTGCTTTTGCTAGAACGATTGCAACGAATCCGAAAGTATTAGTATTAGATGAAGCAACAGCTAATATCGATACAGAAACAGAAGAGGCTATTCAAACAGCGTTGCAACAAATGCGAAAAGGTAGAACGACGATAGCTATTGCGCATAGGTTATCTACAATTCAAGATGCAGATCAAATTTTTGTGATGCATGATGGAGAGATAGTAGAAAGAGGAACACATCAAGAATTACTGAGTGAGCAAGGTTTGTATTATAATATGTACTTGTTACAAAATAAAGGGAGTTTGCAAAAGGCCTTGTAAATACAAGGTCTTTTATATTTTGTATACAAAATATATTTACTCTTTGTTTCTGTAGCATAAATGTCGTGTCCTCTTATGAAACTTGTACATATTGTATGTATACGAAGTAAAAAAATTGATAGGAGATTTTATATGCAAAACAGATCAAGTTCAAATGTTACGTTTATTGATGTGTCTCATTGGGAAGGGAATATTGATTGGAATGCAGTGAAGGCATCTGGAATTCCAGCAGCGTATGCAAAAGCGACAGAAGGTGTAAATTACATTGATCCTACTTTTACTAAAAATGTACAAGCAGCCCGAAATGCGAATGTATTAATTGGTGCATACCATTTTGCACGCCCAGAACAAAATGATGCAATTTCAGAGGCGAAATATTTTGTGAGTATATTACAAAATAACCAGACAGACTTAATGCCAGTTCTGGATTTAGAATCACCAAAAGATCCGAGTGATAGTAATTTAACTGGTAGCGCTATATCCAATTGGGCAAGGAGCTTCATAAATTATGTGAAACAGGCTACTGGAAAAGATGTAATGTTATATACAGGAGTTTGGTATATTAACGAGTTCGGAATTAGCGGATTAAGCGATATTCCGCTTTGGATTGCTAGATACTCGAGTACACCTCCTGCTGATGCTGGTGGATGGACAGCGTGGACAGCATGGCAGTACACAGATTCTGGACAAATTTCAGGTGTAGGAAATTGTGATGTATCAGCTGCAGTTTCATTAGAAGCTTTACAAGGGAATGGATCAAGTGGTGGAGGTAATGTTTCTTCGCCTAATAATGCAACTCCAGTGTACGGAGTTGCTATAATTAATGGAGATAATGTGAATTTGAGAAGTGGACCATCTTTGCAGTCTAGTGTAATTCGCCAATTGAATCGTGGCGAAACATATGAAGTTTGGGGAGAACAAGATGGATGGCTTTGTTTAGGGACAAATCAGTGGGTATATAATGATCCGAGTTATATTCAGTATAAACATTATGTGGCGACTATTACTGGTGATAATGTAAATTTGCGTGATGCTCCATCATTAAAAGGAAATGTTATAAGACAGTTACATCATGGTGAATCGTATCGAGTATGGAGTAAGCAAGATGGATGGCTTTGCTTAGGGACAAATCAATGGGTATACTACGATCCAAGTTATATTCAGTATGGTGTACAATAGAGTGAAAATAAAAGGTGCCCCGTCAGAGGTGCCTTTTATTAAAAATATACAACTTTTACAAAGTCTATATCGAAACCATAGTATACTATAGTAGATATATTTATAAAAAATAATCGAAAATGAAATAAAGGGGTAAAAATATGAATTATGTGCTAATAGGTGCGGTTTTAATATTATTAGCTGTAGTATTTGTGCTGTTTTATAAAAATAAACAGTTAGAATCAGAGAGTCAGCAAGTAGAATTTGAAAAGAAACAAGCTATTGAAACGTATAAAAATGAAATTGCAGCTACGGTGATAGAGCATACAGAACAACAAAATAATTTAAAAAATATGGAACAGAAAAAATACAATGATTTACAAGTAAGTGCAAATAGAGAAATTGAAAATATGCGTATGATGAAAAATCAATTAGCTATGCAGCATAGTAAAGAACGTAGTGAAATGCAAAATAAACATAATAATGAAATACATATGTTTCAAAAATTAATTGCAAATTTACGAGAATATACTAAAAACGGCGCTGAAATGAATACGTACGAGACATTACATTATATGAAACGGGGATTTATAGAGCAAGGCATCATATTAGATGCTGAATTTCAAATCATGCCGAATGTTTTTATTAAAAATAATAGTGAAATAAATGATAATCGAATCCATCATCTCATCTTGTGCAAAACTGGTATTTATCTACTTGAGACGAAAGAATGGGGAGAGAAATTAATTCATGGTTTAACGAAAGAAAATGCTGGTATATATTCATTTATGATTGATGAAATGGGTAAGTATCAACAAGAAGTTGAAAAAGAAGAGACATTTGAATATATAGTAGGTAAAGATTCGTCAACTATACAAGTGAAAAATGAAGGGAATCCAGTATATAAGGCGAAGAAACTATCTCAAATTTTATACAGTTGTTTGAAAGAAATGCAGGCTAATAGTATAAAAGAAAAGGTAAAACCAGTTGTATATTTTTATAATAAAAATGGAAAAGCAATAGTAGACCTTTCTAGTGAGGAAACACCTAGATTAAAAGATCGGGAGCAAATTGTAACGTTCTTCAGAAATGAAATCTTAGCAGGGAAAGTAGTATATACAGTGCAAGAATTAGAACAGATTCGAGAAATGATTAGCCGGATGAATTATATAGTGAGTTAAAAGGAGAGATCTTTCTGAACGCTATGCTACGTGGCATTTTGTATGTCTATTTTTGTTTGTATATAGTAATGTACATTGTATTTATATTCGTCATTGATATGGTCCATATACGCTTAAGTGTAAGGAGCATTTTTGGAGTATTTATACCATTTGTTTTATTAGTCATGATTCAAAGGGCTATTTTATATGTTTCTAAAAATCGTAATGAAGAAAAGAAGCAAATGTTGGGGGTTTTAATAGTAGCACTCATACCATTAATAGTGTGCACTGTACAACTAAGTGTAAATGAATATACATCAAAGTTTAATCAAAATAGATGGTTAAATCATGCAGATAAGCGGGTACATATGGTAGATGATCTATTACAAAAATATAAATTAATAGGGAAATCAAATGAAAAAATTACACAATTGTTAGGAGCTCCAACGGAAACGAGAAGTGGGGAAGAAGGGGTTATCACTTTGTATTATCTTGGGACTGAACGTGGCTTTATTCCAATAGATAGCGAACAGCTTGTTTTACAATTTGATAGAGATGGTAAAGTCATGGAATATACGGTGCATAAAGATTAAAGAAACGTAGAGGGAAGCTATATGTTATAGCTTCTTTTTTATTTTTCAATATGTCACGGAAGGTGGAGAAGGTTTTTGAATGGAATAAGGAATGAAAGCGGAGGTGATGCATATATATAGATGCATTGGGTGATTATTCGCCCGATTGGTGAGGGTTAATAATCAATAAGTACGGACAAAAACCCCACTGATTAAAGTTTCACTTTATCATATTGTATAAATGAAAAGGAGGTAAGACGGTGAAAGCAATCCCGACTGATGTCCTGAGTAAAGAATTGATGGAAAGAGAAGGAGTTATCTCTATTACAGTAAAGGAATTTGAAAAGATAGAAGTAGCTGGAGTGGTGGTCGCTGGTCCAGCAGTTATTTTGATCAATCAAGATTAAGTACATATCATTGAAATAAAAAGCATCCGTCTAGGATGCTTTTTATTTGTATGTAAGGATAAATATGATGGATAATTGTGTTACTGGAGGGAAAGTCTGTGGCAATTATTATAACAATGTTAGTAATGGGTATTTTATTAGGATTTGTTGGAGCTGGAGGAGCTGGGTTTATTATTGCGATACTCACTTTAGTATTCCAAATTCCTATTCATGTTGCTCTTGCAACATCTTTAACTGCAATGGCATTTACGACATTATCAGGTGTTGTAAGTCATTACCGTGAAGGCAATGTTGCACTTATTATAGGCGGGATTGTTGGGGGATTTGGCGCAATTGGCTCTTATATTGGTTCTAAATTTGGTTCACTTATACCAGCACATCTTCTTCATTGGTTTACAGCTGGGATGTTATTTTTATCGGCAATTTTTATGTTTATTAAATTAATTATGTTCCAAAACAAAGAACAGTCGTCTTTATATAAACATAAAGAGTTTTCCGTGAACTACTTGTTGAAATGTGTATGCCTTGGATTAGTTACTGGAATGATGGCTGGTTCATTTGGGATTGGTTCTGCACCGTTTATTCAACTTGGATTAATGGTTCTATTGGGACTTACGATTCAGCAATCTGTAGGGACAACAATGCTTGTTATATTACCGATTGCAATTGGAGGCGGGCTAGGATATAGTTCGGAAGGATATTTAGATTATATATTGTTATTGCAAGTATTGATTGGGACCATGTTAGGGGCATACATTGGCGCGAAGTTTACAAATTATGCACCGCGAACGCTTTTGAGGTTTTCGATGATTATGACACCGGTTTTAGCTGGATGTATGCTATTGATGGAATAAAGTGAAATTATAATCAGTAGGGGGTTACTACCTATAAATAGCGGGATAAAATTAATATAGCAAACTATTAATATATTTTACGAATGAATTATATAGGTAATTCATATTTCCCATATAAAAGGATTTGTTTTAATATTATGAGTGTAAAGTTCGAGTATTCGAAGTACTACTTGAATTATATCCCTATCCCTTTTCTAAAAATGCGAACAAGTTTTGCCCTATTCTATTCAATAGTTAATTGCATAGAAATATATTGTTCGATGACCATTATGGAACGTACATAATGGGAAAATCCCGATCCTTAAAGAGGATGCCCCTAATCTTCATGTGAAAATATGATCGGATATGAAAGCTGACCAATTTATGGTCAGCTTTCTTTTTGTTCGAAAATTATTTCTTCTTTAATCTCTGTTTGCAATAATACAGTTTTTCCGAAGCGACGTTTGCATTCCGCGCGCACTTTTTCAAGGGCTAGTAGCTGAGTAGTGGCGGGAACTGTGACAATAGCTTGGCGAGGTTTTCGATTTTCTTCACAAAAGACACATTCCACAACATAATTAGAAATCATATTTTCATCCTTCCAGTTTTAATTTCTAAGAAGGGATTGTCTATGAAGTTGATGTAACTTTTCGTCATTGTTTTATTATTTTCCTCTTTTTTTCCAGGGGAAAATAATAAAGAAGGCGAATTTTAGTAGGGGAGGGATGTTTATGGAGAGATGGATAGGTAGTGCAGCGGTATGTGTAAATGAAAAAAATGAAGTTTTAATGGTATTGCAGGGCAAAGAGGGAGAAGAAAAAAGGTGGTCTGTCCCAAGTGGAGGACTTGAAAAGGGAGAGACACTAGAAGAATGTTGTATCAGGGAAGTTTGGGAAGAAACAGGTTACAATGTGGAAGTTGTAAATAAAATATATGAAAAAGAGGGTATTACATACGGAATTCCAGTGTATGTCCATTATTATTTTGTTAAACAAATAGGCGGTAATATGAAAATCCAAGATCCTGATGAGTTAATACATGAAATTGCTTGGAAAGGGATATATGAAGTTGAACAATTGTGTTTAGCTTTTCCAGAGGATTATGAATTGCTGTGCCAATATATAAATAAAGAAGCAAGCATGTAAATACTTGCTTCTTTAATGTATCCAAGACAAGAAAAGCGGAACGATAACTAAACTAGCGCCTGCTGTTAAAAGCATGGATAAACTTGCAATTGTTCCTTCCACAGGACCGATTTCGAATGCTTTTGATGTACCGGTTCCGTTTGCGCTTGTTCCTAACATAATACCTTTTGCAATTGCTGTTTTAATACGGCAAATACGTATGAGAGAAGGGCCGAGCAATGCTCCTGTTAAGGCAGTTAAAACGACAAATACAGCAGTTAATTGTGACATACCACCAATCATTTCTGAAATAGCCATTGCGATTGGTGTTGTTACGATATGTGGCGCTAAACTATGTTCTAGTGATGAATCAATTTGAAAATAATTTGCTAGTAGTGCTGAAGTAATGACTGATAAAAACGAACCGACAATGACATTAAGTAAGATAGCCATTCCATGTTTCTTTAATAAATCAAAGTATTTATAGATTGGCCATGCAAAAGCAACTGTTGCGGGTTTTAATAATTCAGTTAACCAGTGACCACCAGATTCATATGTTTCATAAGGTGTATCTAATCCGAGCAATAAAGCAATTAAAATAATGGGACAGACGAGAAGAGGAGAAAGTAGACTCCAATTCCAGCGTTGATACATTTTTTTTGATAGCCAATATGTGAATAGTGTTAATAGTAAACAAAGAAATCCGATCATTGCGTTGATCCTTTCCGCTTTAGTAGCAATTCTGTTAAAAGTCCTGTAACTAAGGTAACGCAAAGAGTGCTAATCATAATAATTAAAATGAGATCGATTCCATATTGTGTTAGTGTATCTCTGTAACGTATGACAGCGACTGCAGAAGGGATGAAAAATAAAATAAGTTCTTTTAATAAAAAATCTGCTCCGTCCTGTATCCATTCTTTTTTAACTAGGTTAAATTTTAATGAAATTAATAATAAAAAAATACCGATTATACTTCCTGGAACTGGGAGGTGTGCCTGTTTTACAATCCATTCACCTGTCCAAGCGAAACAAAATAGTAATAAAATTTGTCCGCTTAACTTCCACCATTTCATACAGTAACCACCTCTTTCTTTTTTTACATAAAAATTGTAAAAAAGAATTAACAATTTCTACTATACGTTCATTCAAAATATTTGTCTAATATATAAATTATATGTTATTAATATATTAGACATATTAATCGAAAGTGAAAAGGGTGTCCAAAAATGGAATTACGGCATTTGCAATATTTTGTTGTTGTGGCAGAAGAGTTACACTTTGGACGGGCGGCTGCTCGTTTACAAATGACACAACCACCACTTAGTCAACAAATACAGCAATTAGAAAAAGAAATGGGAGTTACATTATTTTCAAGAACGAAAAGAAAGGTTGAACTAACAGAAGCAGGAGAAATGTTTTTAAAAGAAGTAAAAAAGGCGTTTGAACAAATTGAAAAAGCAGTAGAAGTTGCACAAAGTGCGCAAAGGGGAGAAGTAGGATCACTTTCAATTGGTTTTGTAGGTGCGGCGATATATGATATTTTACCATCAATTGTTAGGGAATATAGAAAGAAATTTCCGAGAGTGTCTGTTGCATTACATGAATTGTCAACACCAGATCAAGTTCATGCACTTCATGATAACCGTATCGATATTGGCTTTTTACGTCCACCAATTCCAACGCAATTATTAGAATTAGAGCCAATTCAAAGGTTATCATGCACCTTATGTTTACCAAAGGCACATCCACTTGCAGAGAAAGATGAAATACATATAGAAGATTTACGAGATGAGCCGTTTGTATTTATTACGAGACCAGTATGGCCAGCTTTGTATGATACAATTTTATCTCTTTGCAGAGAAGTTGGATTTAGTCCGCGTATTGTACAAGAAGCAACAGAGTATCAAACAGTTATGGGGCTTGTAGCAGCAGGAATTGGAATTACAGTAATACCGGTGTCGGCAAATAAGTTATATAAAACAGAAGTTGTATATAAAGAGTTATATGATTCTAATTTTGTTGCAGAAATGTCAGTGGCTTACAAAAAAATGAATAGTAATCCAGAGCTGCTAGAGTTTTTAAAAATTGCAAGAGAGAAGAAAAGAATAGAAGTAGAAGACGAGTAATAGTAGTAACAGAAAATGGATTTAATTCAGATCCATAAAAGTACACCTTATTAAACAATAAAGCGGAAATGCAACTTAAGTTGCATCTCCGCTTTATTGTTCTTTTTTTAGCTCGATACTAAATAGATAAACGTGTTCATTTTCTTTTAAGAGTAGATCAATACCTGTTTCTTCATCAATGGTAGGAATGCTTACAGTTTCTTTACTGGTTTGGATTACAGCAGCTAAAACTGTTTTTTGATTGTATTTTAAATTTTTTATGAATTGGATTGTAGTAGTTGCAGAGCTATTTACGCTTGGTGGCGCTTCTTCAGGAACAAGTGTTGAACCACCATTAATATTAATATACCATTGCCCTTTTTCTTGTACATCTTCATTAGAGTGGGGGTATGGCGATATGAAAGAGAGTTTTATTTTCTTGTCTAGAAAATGTGAGGTAGCAATGTAAGCAATTTCTTTTGTTTTTTTACCATTGTTATAATAATCAATTGTAGCATTTATTTCATCTTTATCATTTTTAAGCGTAATGTTATAAAACATGCTATTTCCTTCTTGAAAAGGAGTCATTTGTAAAATAGAAGCTTGCTCTTTTGTTAATTTGTATGGCTCAACAATGGCAACTTCATTGTTTTTTAGTTGGCTACAACTTGTGAGTAATAATAAAGACAAGATTGATAGTAATTTTATACGCATGCAATCTCCTCCTTTTTACAATTATATTCTAAATGTGATTTTTTTATCATTTCGTTTTCTAGGACTAAAGACTTAGAAGAAATTCCGATTGTAGTGCGATGTTTAAAATGTCATATTTTTATACACTAGTAGTATAGAATGCGTATGTAATAAGGTAGGGGAAGAATTTTATGTCTTTATGTCGGTTAGCGAGAAAAAATATTAGAACATTTGCTACCAAAAGGATGAAGCAATTTATTTGGATTGCTATGAGTACTATGATTTTGTTTTTTATGATATCGTTACAATTTAATGAAGGAGCCATTTGGAAAGTAGGGGATACATTTGTATTTCAAATGTATTTTTACACACTGTTTATTGTACTAATTTTCATATGTATTTTTACTACATATAAAATGATGTCCTCCCTTTTGCTAGTGAGGAGAGAGGAGTTTACATCTTATGTAGCAGAAAATATGAAAAGAAAAGAAGTACTATGTTTATTATGTCAGGAGCAATTATTCATTTATGGAGCAGCATTTGTTTTCGGATTAATTAATGGGATGCTATTTTTGAAATTATTCACGGTTATCTTTATGAAAATCGCAGGGATACAAGGAGTAAATAGTGCGCCAATTACAATATATGCAGTTGTAATTATTAGTATAATTATGATGACTGTCGTTTTAATAACGATGATGCAATGTTATCGATTTGTTCGAAGTTTAAAAGATGAAAATTCGTTGCGATTAAAAGAAAGGGCATGAGAAATCATGCTTTTTTCTATTTTACACATAAAAATAATCATGTTACAGTGAAAAGACCTGACAAAGAATGGGAAGGAAAGGTTGTATAGAATGACAAATGAACAATCAATTGTAAAAGTCGATCGGTTAACGAAGCGAATTGGCTCAAAGACACTTGTACAAAATATTAGTTTTGAAGTGAAAAAAGGCGAGGTTGTCGGTTTACTCGGACCAAACGGTGCTGGAAAAACGACTTTAATGAGAATGATGGTTGGTATGATCCGTATGACAGAAGGTGAAGTATGGATTGATGGTCAATCTGTGAAACAGCAATTTGAAAAAACCGCTGCGAAAATTGGGGCGGTAATTGAGACACCCGAATTTTATCCTTTTTTGAGCGGGTATGAAAATTTAACATATTTCGGACGAATGAATGGTAATGTGACCGAAGAACGTATCGATGAAGTAGTGAAATTGTTAGGAATGGGACAAGTAATTAATCGTAAAGTAAAAGCATATTCACTTGGCATGAGACAACGTTTAGGAATCGCTCAGGCGCTTATTCACGATCCGGATGTGTTGGTACTAGATGAACCGACGAATGGATTAGACCCTAGTGGAATACATGAAATGAGAATGTACATAAAAAAAATTGCACATGAACAAGGAAAAGCTGTACTTGTATCGAGTCACTTACTTTCAGAAGTTGAATTAATGTGTGACAGAGTTATCATTATTCAGCACGGGGAATATGTGGCTACGCAAAACATTCAGCATAGTCAAAGTGAAGAGATGGAGACAATCCGTATACGTGTAGATGATGCGAATAAAGCAGCGGAAATGTTAGGGCATGATGTTTTAGTAAAAGATAATGAATTAATTATTCACGTAAAAGATGAAGAAATCCCAAATGTTATTCGTACATTGCTTGAGAAAAACATTCAAGTGTATCGTGTATATGAAGAAAGAAAAACGTTAGAAGAGCAATTTTTAGAATTAACAGGGGGAAAAGATATTGTTTAATTTAGTATATAACGAACTGTATAAAATATTTAAGCGGAAGCGAACGATTATTCCATTTGCAGTTATTGCAGTATTAATAATCGGATTAGGATGGGTTACGGTAAAGTATTTTGAACCGGAAACAAAAGGATGGAAAGTAGATTATACAGAACGTACTGTAGAAATTGAGAAAAAGCTTGGCATGAAAAAAGAAGCTATTTTAGCAGAAAAATCAGGGGATGAGCTTGTAAAAGAATACCAGCTTAAAATGAAGCATTTAGATACGGATACAGCACCGGCAAGCAGTTCTCCATTTTCTTTCATGAGAGATACAGGTTTTATCGTATTTCCAATTTTGCTCCCATTTATCCTCGTGTATGCAAGTACAATTTTTGCGAATGAATATAGCTGGGGAACATATAAATTTTTAACAATCCGTCCGGCGAGTCGATTTAAAATTTTAACAGCAAAGTTTTTAGCAATCGTTATATTTGCAGCTTTATTATTTATATTTAATATGATTTTCTCCGCTTTATGTGGACTTGTTATTTATAAATTCCAACAGCCTGCATGGAGTGAGTTTATTTTCCAAGATGGAAATATTATAAAACAAAATATTTTTGTAGAAGCAAGTAAATATTATGTTTTATCGTGGTTACCAACGGTTGTGTACGCATCGTTTGCATTTATGATTTCTGTGTTAACGAGATCTAGTGGAGGTGCAATTGGTATTTCGCTATTCCTTGCTTTATCAGGCAATATTGCTTTATTAGCAGCCACTAGATATAACTGGGCGAAATATTTATTGCCAGCAAACACAGATTTATATAGTATTTCAAAGAATGGAAGTTTTATTGATGGAGTAACATTCCCATTTGCATCATGTATGTTACTACTTTATTTGTTCGTATTTTTATGTATTTCATATACTGTGTTTTTAAAACGCGATTTAACTTAATTAGAAAAGCCGTTCAGGGTGAAGTGAACCCCGAAAGTTAGACAGGTCGTTTCATTAGGCAGGCTCTAGGGTATGAGCCCGGTATTGTACTGGGCTCATACCCTTTAATTTTGCCTTAATTCTTTTATGATTATAGTATTCTATATACTTTGCTAATTCTTGTTTGAAATGTGTTATACTTTCAAATTCTTTTCGATACAGAAATTCCGATTTCATGATACCGAAGAAATTTTCAATAACGGCATTGTCATAACAGTTTCCTTTGCGAGACATACTTTGAGTTATGCCACAATTCTTAAGAGAATGACGGTATTGTTTCATTTGATAGTGCCAACCTT
>NZ_FNUW01000036.1:0-48836 GCF_900108285.1 Bacillus sp. ok061
ATGAAGCCCCCCTCAAGATGAGATTTCCCATAGCGTAAGCTAGTAAGATCCCTGAAAGATGATCAGGTTGATAGGTTCGAGGTGGAAGCATGGTGACATGTGGAGCTGACGAATACTAATAGATCGAGGACTTAACCATATAATATGTAGCAAATGTTATCTAGTTTTGAAGGAATATACCTTCATAGTTTGGTGATGATGGCAGAGAGGTCACACCCGTTCCCATACCGAACACGGAAGTTAAGCTCTCTAGCGCCGATGGTAGTTGGGACCTTGTCCCTGTGAGAGTAGGACGTCGCCAAGCAACTAAAACACGAGTCATTTGACTCGTGTTTTTTTGTATTGTTAAAAAGAATGGGAAAGAAGTAATGGTAATACAAACACGTTGCCCAAGGGTTAATCATATTATATAAGAGATGGGTGTATATTTTTCTGGAAATTGTTAAGGATTAGAAGTATAAAATAAGTTCACTTAAATAGGGAGGGAAGGTTATGAAATTACAAAGTGAAGTTTGTATTGTTTGTGAGACAAAAAGAAAAGAAGGTATATATGTTTATAATAATTTAATATGTTATGAATGTGAAAAGGATATGGTGAATACAGAGACAGGTGATCCGAAATATATATATTATTTAAAGCAACTTCGAAAATTAGAAGTATCATATTTTTAAATAGGCATATGCCTATTATTTTTTTTGTTCTGTATAATAGATAGAGA
The DNA here is from genome assembly GCF_900108285.1 of Bacillus sp. ok061. Classification (NCBI taxonomy): domain Bacteria; kingdom Bacillati; phylum Bacillota; class Bacilli; order Caryophanales; family Bacillaceae; genus Bacillus; species Bacillus sp. ok061. Next base: position 720 of record NZ_FNUW01000036.1, read on the forward strand.
ATGAATAATAAGGAAGAGATGTAGATGAATCAAAATCATATGCCTTTATATGAGGCGTTAATAGAGTTTAAAGAAAGAGGGCCGTTATCCTTTCATGTTCCAGGTCATAAGAATGGTTTAAACTTCCCACAGAAGGCAATAAGAGAGTTTAAAGATATTCTATCTATTGATGTAACTGAGTTAGCAGGACTAGATGATTTGCATAGTCCGTTTGAATGTATAGATGAGGCACAACAATTATTGACTGAAGTGTATGATACAAAGAGAAGTTATTTTTTAATTAATGGTTCAACAGTCGGGAACTTAGCAATGATTTTGTCTTGTTGCAGGGAACATGATATTGTTCTTGTACAAAGAAATTGTCATAAATCAATTATTAATGGTTTAAAACTAGCGGGAGCAAATCCCATTTTTTTAGATCCATGGATTGATGAAGTTTATAACGTACCAGTGGGAGTTCGTAATGAAATTATTAAGAAAGCAATTGGAAAATATCCAAATGCGAAAGCACTCATTTTAACGCATCCTAATTATTATGGTATGGGGATGGATTTAGAGGCAAGCATCGCTTTTGCACATGCACATAAAATACCTGTTTTGGTAGATGAGGCACATGGGGCACATCTTTGTTTGGGAGAACCATTCCCGAAATCAGCGTTAACATATGGTGCAGATATTGTAGTTCATTCTGCACATAAAACATTACCCGCAATGACAATGGGTTCCTATTTACATATAAATAGTCACTTAGTAGACGAAGAGAAGGTTACTACTTATTTAAGTATGCTACAATCTAGTAGTCCATCGTATCCAATTATGGCTTCCTTGGATATAGCACGCTTTACAATGGCGCGTATAAAAGAAGAAGGACATGGTGAAATTGTTGAGTTTTTACGGAGATTTAAGGAACGGTTACGTTCTATTCCCCAAATCGCCATTTTAGAATATCCGTTGCAAGACGAGTTAAAGGTTACCGTACAAACTCGTTGTCAGTTATCAGGGTACGAATTACAGTCCGTATTTGAAAAGGTCGGTATATATACAGAGATGGCTGATCCGTACAATGTCCTATTTATTTTACCCCTGCAAGTAAATGAGGGGTATATGAAGGTTATAGAGATGATTCGAGTAGCATTGCAACATTATGACGTGAAAGACAAGAGGGAATCTATTCGTTATACTTATAAAGATGAATTCTCTCCTTTGCCGTATACGTATAAACAACTAGAAGGATATGGAACAAAGGTAGTATCTATAGAAGAGGCTGTTGGAATGATAGCGGCGGAAATGGTAATTCCGTATCCACCTGGAATTCCATTGGTTATGTATGGAGAGAGAATTACTTCAGAGCATAAAGAGCAAATTATGTATTTAGAGAGAGCAGGAGCTCGTTTTCAAGGTAATACGAAATATATGAAAGTGTATGATATAGAAAGTAGGTTTTAGGATGAAGGGATTATTTGTAACAATTGAGGGCCCAGAAGGTTCAGGTAAAACAACGTTAATTAAAAGCTTATTGCCATATTTTGAACAAAGAGCACAAAAGGTAATGGCGACAAGGGAACCAGGTGGTATTGCAATTTCTGAGGATATTAGGACGATTTTACATAAACAAGAATATACGATGATGGAAGCACGTACAGAAGCGCTTCTTTATGCTGCTGCGCGCAGACAACATTTAGTAGAAAAAGTTATGCCAGCACTTAATGAGAACTATCTCGTGTTATGTGATCGTTTTATAGATAGCTCTTTAGCATATCAAGGCTATGCAAGAGGATTGGGTATGGATAAGGTATTTGAAATAAATCGTTTCGCAACAGAGGACTGTATGCCTAGTTTAACAATTTATCTAGACATTGAGCCTGAGGTTGGTTTGGCTCGGATTGAAAAAGATGCAGGACGTGAAGTAAATCGACTAGATATGGAAGATATCTCTTTCCATAAACGTGTACGCGAGGGGTATTTACAAGTTGTAGAACGTTTCTCGGATCGTATTGTATTGGTAAATGCTGATCAGCCGATGGAAAAACTTATAGAAGAAGTTGTTCAGATTATAGAAGATAAATTGTTATAATAGAAGGAAAGAATGAAATAAGTGAGGTATGCATTATGATGAAGACGTGGGAGCAGCTTTCTGCTATACAACCCATCGGTGTAAAAATGTTGATGAATAGCATTGCAAAAGAGCGTATATCCCACGCTTACTTGTTAGAGGGAGGGAAAGGTACGGGAAAGTTTGCGACAGCAATTCAAATGGCAAAGAGTTTCCTCTGTTCTCAGCGGAATGGAGTAGAGCCCTGTCATGTATGCACAAATTGTAAGCGAATTGATTCAGGTAACCACCCTAACTTACATATTGTAAAACCAGACGGATTATCTATTAAGAAGCAGCAAATTCATGATTTACAAGGAGAGTTTTCAAAAACAGGATTAGAGGCAAATAAAAAATTATATATTATTGAGCACGCAGATCGTATGACAGCAAATGCGGCAAATACACTTTTGAAATTTTTAGAAGAACCAAGTAGTGATACAACCGCTATTTTACTTACTGAACAAAGTCATCAAATTTTAAATACGATTTTATCTCGCTGCCAAGTTGTTACGTTTAGACCGTTACCTACGGAATCTTTAATTAGAAGATTACAGGAAGAAGGTATTACAGCATCTTTATCGACACTTGCTGCTCAACTCACAAATAGTTTTGATGAAGCTTTAGCTTTATGTAGTGATGAATGGTTTGCACAAGCACGAGCTTTAGTGATAAAATTATGTGAAGCGCTCGAAAAAGATAAAACCTCTATTTTTTTTGTACAAGAAAAATGGGGAAAACACTTTGGAGAGAAAGAACAATTACAGCAAGGTTTAGATATGTTACTCCTTATTTATAAGGATTTACTATATGTTCAACTTGGAGAAGAAGATCGTCTTGTTTTTCATGAGCAGAAAGAGATGTTTGAATCATTTTCCTATGCTCAGAAGCGCATTGTATCAGCTCTCTTTAATATATTAGAGGCAAAAAATAGAATCAACGCTAATGTAAATGCGCAGCTTGTGTTCGAACAGTTAGTGTTGCGGTTGCAGGAGGGATGACCGTTTTGTATGATGTAGTAGGTGTTCGCTTTAAGAAGGCCGGAAAGGTATATTACTTTGATCCAAATCAGTTCGATATCTCTGAAAATGAGTTTGTCATTGTAGAAACGGTAAGAGGTATTGAATATGGAAAAGTAGTTATTACCAAAAAGCAAGTTGATGAAAACGACGTTGTATTACCGCTAAAAAAGGTTATTCGTATTGCAAATGAAAATGATCGTACCATTGTTGAAGAGAACAAACATGCTGCAAAAGAAGCATATCAAGTCTGTCAGCAAAAGGTAGTAGAGCATAATCTTGATATGAAACTTGTAGATGTAGAGTATACATTCGATCGTAATAAGATTATTTTCTATTTTACTGCGGATGGTCGGATCGATTTCCGCGAACTAGTGAAGGACTTAGCGGCAATTTTTAGAACAAGAATTGAACTAAGACAAATTGGTGTTCGTGATGAAGCGAAGATGCTAGGTGGTATTGGTCCATGTGGTCGTATGCTTTGTTGTTCTACTTTTTTAGGAGATTTTGAACCTGTATCCATTAAAATGGCAAAGGATCAAAATTTATCATTAAATCCTGCAAAAATCTCTGGTTTATGTGGTCGCTTAATGTGTTGCTTAAAATATGAGAATGATGAATATGAGGCAGCAAAGGAACAACTTCCTGATTTAGATCAACGTATACAAACCCCGCATGGTACTGGCCGTGTTATCGGATTAAATATTTTAGAAAGATTAATTCAAGTGGAACTAGTAGACAAGGAACGGATAGTAGAATATACGTTAGATGAGTTAGTGAATAAAGGGGTCGTTTCGAGTCAAACCACAGATTAATGAGGTGGGTGCTTGTGGAGAAAAAAGATATTTTTGAATCGGTTTCTAGTATGGAAGAGCAAATTGGACATTTATACAAACAGTTGGGAGAGTTAAAACAGCATCTTGCAGAGTTGTTGGAAGAAAACCAGCATATAAAAATGGAAAATAACAATTTGCGACACCGTTTTGAAGAAGTGCAGAATAAAGAAAAACAAAAAACTCAAAAACGTAAAGAAGTGAAGCCGAAAACAGATATTGGTGAAGGCTATGACAATTTAGCGAGACTGTATCAAGAAGGTTTTCATATTTGCAATCTTCATTATGGAAGTGTACGTAAAGAGGGAGATTGTTTGTTCTGTCTGTCATTCTTAAATAAAAAGTGAAATTACCTTTCCAATTATAATTGGAAAGGTAATTTTTTATACATGAAATAGGGTAGGTTAAGGGTAAGAAAAGGAGCAGTATATGAATTTATATGAAGATGAACGTTTAGATTACTTATTAGCGCAAGACATGAAGATTATACAAAGCCCATCAGTATTTAATTTTTCTTTAGATGCTGTTTTACTTGCAGATTTTGCATGGGTACCGATTCAAAAGGGAAATTTACTTGATTTGTGTACAGGTAACGCGGTTGTCCCCCTTCTATTAAGTACAAGAACAAAAGGAAAGATTACTGGTGTAGAAATTCAAGAACGCTTATATGATATGGGAGTAAGAAGTGTGCAATACAATGGGTTGGAAGAAAGAATTCACCTCATACATGGAGATTTGAAAGATATGCCAGAGAAACTCGGGCGTCATCAATATGATGTTGTTACATGTAATCCACCATATTTTCAAACGCCTCAAACTTCAGAGAAAAATATGAATGAACATTTAGCGATAGCTCGTCATGAAATTATGTGTACATTAGAAGATGTTGTATCTGCAAGTAGTCAGTTAGTAAAACAAGGCGGGAAAGTAGCGTTTGTACATCGTCCAGGACGATTACTCGACATTGTCACATTAATGCGTAAATATAAAATTGAACCAAAGCGTGTGCGATTTGTTTATCCTAAGATTGGAAAAGAAGCAAATACATTGTTAATTGAAGGAATTAAGGATGGAAATGCAGATTTGAAAATTTTACCACCCCTCGTTGTATATGAGGACAATAACGAATATACAAAGGAGATACGTTCAATTTTATATGGAGAAGAATAAGCATTTTTTTTATGTGGTAGAGTGCTCTGATGGAAGTTATTATGCTGGATATACAAACCATATAGAAAAACGAATTGAGACTCATAATAGCGGCAAAGGAGCTAGGTATACACGTGCGAGGCTTCCTGTCGTTTTAAAATATGTAGAGACCCACGATGATAAGCGTACAGCTATGCAAGCGGAGTATTATTTTAAGCAATTAACGAGAAAACAAAAAGAGGCATATATGCAAAAAGGAGAACGCTATGTGGCAACAAAAAAGCTTTCAACAAAATGAAAAGGGAGTTTTATATTTAGTACCAACTCCTATTGGAAATCTAGAAGATATGACATTTCGTGCAATACGAATTTTAAAAGAAGTTGATTTAATTGCTGCTGAAGATACGAGACAAACGAAAAAACTTTGTAATTATTTTGAAATTGAAACACCTGTCACGAGTTATCATGAGCACAATAAAGAAGTAAGTGGGAAGAAAATATTAGAGAAATTAGAGGATGGAAAGAATGTAGCACTTGTTAGTGACGCTGGTATGCCGTGTATTTCTGATCCAGGTTACGATATTGTTGTTGAGGCAGTAGCTGAGCAATATCATGTAATTCCGCTTCCTGGAGCAAATGCAGCCCTTACAGCATTAATTGCATCTGGTCTTGAAACAAAGCAGTTTTATTTCTATGGTTTCTTGCAGAGAAATAAAAAGGAACGAAAGATGGAGTTAGAAAAGCTTCGTTATGTACAAACTACAATGATGTTTTATGAAGCGCCTCATCGTTTAGATGATACTTTAATTTCGATGCAGGAAGTGTTGGGAAATAGAGAGATTGTATTATGTCGGGAGTTAACGAAAAAATTTGAGGAATTTATTCGAGGAACAGTCGAAGAAGCAATTGAGTGGACGAAGCAAAATGAGGTACGTGGTGAGTTTTGTATTTTAGTAGCTGGTTCGACAGAAGAACCTGCTCCAGAAGAACAATGGTGGGAATCTCTTTCAGTATATGATCATATTGAACACTATATAAATGAAAAAGGTATGAATTCAAAAGAAGCGATTAAAACAGTCGCTAAAGATCGAGATTTGTCGAAAAGAGATGTATATCAAATCTATCATGTCGATAAAAAATAAGCTTCTCATAATTGAGAAGCTTATTTTGCTGTTTCGATATAATCTTGAAGTTCGTTTAAGATTTGCTCAGCGCCTTCTTTGCTTAAGATGATTTTACCTTCAGCTAAAGAAAGGTTACCGTCAGATACTTCACCAGTTACTTGGCAAGTCATGTTTGGTTTATATTTTTTTAAGATGATTTTCTCGTCATCAACATAGATTTCAAGAGCATCCTTTTCTGCAATACCTAAAGTACGGCGTAATTCGATTGGAATTACTACACGACCTAATTCATCAACTTTACGAACAATACCAGTAGATTTCATAATTTTTTTCCTCCTAAATAAATAGTTTATAAGTTTCGAGTCTATTTTTAGATTCGTCATTTTTCGACAAAATACCCTATGGACATATGATACCAATCATTTACATTTCCGTCAATTCTTAAATTCTATATTTTTTAAAAAGATTTATAGATTTCTTATTTCTTATATATAATAGATTGAGAGGAAATTCCACAATTATTTACATTGTTTTCTGAAAAATTAACAAATTTTAAGTGGAGATTGTATATTTTTTTGGAATATGAGCAATAGATGATAAAGATATCGAGCATTAAGAACCCAAATTCAAAATTAGGTTGGGGTAAAGAAGATAAGTGAGATTCGGGCTGCTCGTAAAAGCCCGATTGATGTGGGCTAATAATCAGTGGGGATGAACAAAAACCCCGCTGATTAAAGTTTCACTTTATATATGAGTTTTTGATATACTGTTTATAAATACATATGAGGTTATTCGGGAGGTCCAAAACAATGACAGAGGAAAATAAGTCCTTTTATATTACTACCCCAATTTATTATCCAAGTGGAAAATTACACATTGGACATGCTTATACGACAGTAGCAGGAGATGCAATGGCACGATATAAGCGTATGCAAGGATACAATGTTCATTATTTAACAGGAACTGATGAGCATGGACAGAAAATCCAAAAAAAAGCAGAAGAATTAAATATTACACCACAAGCATATGTGGATAATATTGTTGCAGGAATTAAAGAACTTTGGGAGAAGATGGATATCTCTTATGATGATTTTATTCGTACAACTGAAGATCGTCATAAAGATGTTGTTGAAAAAATCTTTAAGCAACTAGTAGATCAAGGTGATATTTATCTTGATGAATATGAAGGTTGGTATTCTGTACAAGATGAGACATTCTATACGGAGCATCAATTAGTAGATCCAATTATGGAAGGTGACAAAGTAGTTGGAGGAAAAAGTCCAGATAGTGGTCATGATGTAGAACTTGTTCGTGAAGAATCATATTTCTTTAGAATGGGTAAATATGTCGACAGACTATTAAAATTCTATGAAGATAATCCACATTTCATTCAGCCAGAGTCTCGTAAGAATGAAATGATTAATAACTTCATTAAACCAGGCTTAGAAGATTTAGCAGTTTCTCGTACTTCATTTGACTGGGGAGTTCGTGTTCCAGGTAATCCGAAACACGTTATTTACGTATGGGTTGACGCATTATCTAACTACATTACAGCATTAGGTTATGGAACAGAAAATGAAGAGATGTATAAGAAATTCTGGCCGGCAGATGTGCATTTAGTTGGAAAAGAAATCGTTCGTTTCCATACAATTTATTGGCCAATCATTTTAATGGCATTAGATTTACCTCTTCCGAAAAAAGTCTTTGCTCATGGCTGGATTTTAATGAAGGATGGAAAGATGAGTAAGTCAAAAGGAAACGTAGTAGATCCAGTTACATTGATCGATCGTTACGGATTAGATGCATTACGTTATTACTTACTTCGTGAAGTTCCATTCGGATCTGACGGTGTATTCACACCAGAAGGATTTGTGGAGCGTATTAATTTCGATCTAGCAAATGACTTAGGTAACTTATTAAATCGTACAGTAGCTATGATTGATAAGTACTTTAATGGAGAAATCCCTGCATTTAAAGCGGATGTAACGGAATTTGATGAAACGTTAGTAACGTTTGCAAAAGATACATTGAAAAAAGTAGAAGAGGCAATGGAGAATATGGAGTTCTCTGTAGCGTTAGGATCTATTTGGCAATTGGTTAGTCGTACGAACAAATATATTGATGAAACACAACCATGGGTATTAGCGAAAGATGAGAATGATCGTGAAAAGTTAGCTTCTGTAATGGCTCATTTAGCAGAAGTACTTCGTCAAACAGGTATTATGCTTATGCCATTCTTAACAGTAGCACCAAGCAAGATGTTCGCTCAGCTTGGCCTTACTGATGAGGCTCATAAATCTTGGGAAAGTCTATCTACAATTGGCTGTATTCCAGCTGGAACAAAAGTAGAAAAAGGAAACCCAATTTTCCCTCGCTTAGAGATGGAAGTGGAAGTAGAGTACATTAAGGAACAAATGAAAAGCTCTGCTCCTAAAGTAGAAGAGAAAAAAGAAGAAGAACCGAAGGCAGAAGAAATTACAATTGATGATTTCTTTAAAGTAGAATTACGCGTAGCTGAAGTACTATCTGCTGAACCTGTGAAAAAAGCAGACAAGTTGTTAAAAATTCAACTAGACTTAGGCACAGAAAAGCGTCAAGTTGTTTCTGGAATTGCGAAATTCTATTCGCCAGAGGACCTAAAAGGTAAAAAGGTTATTTGTGTAACAAACTTAAAACCTGTAAAATTACGCGGTGAATTATCGCAAGGTATGATTTTAGCGGGTGAAGAGAATGGCGTATTGTCATTAGCATCAATTGATCAAAACCTACCAAATGGTACAAAAATCAAGTAATTAAGACAAGAAAAGAGATGTTTCACGTGTAACATGTGTGAAGCGTCTTTTTTCTTTTTACACTCTCTATTTTTGCATTAAGATTGTAGTATTGTTATCGTTAAGTTATTAAAGAACTTATTTTTGTAGAATAAACTTGATTTCAATATAAAAGGAGTTATGTATTATGTTGTTTGATACACATTCACATTTGAATGCAGAGCAATTCGAAGAAGATTTGCAAGAAGTTATTGCCCGAATGAAAGAAGCGGGAGTTACTTATACAGTTGTTGTTGGTTTTGATGAAGTAACGATAAAAAAGGCGATGGAATTAGCTGAAGCCTATGATTTTATTTACGCTGCGGTTGGATGGCATCCAGTTGATGCAATTGACATGACAGAAGAACATTTAGCTTGGTTAGAAGAACTTGCTTCTCATCCTAAAGTCGTTGCACTTGGAGAAATGGGTTTAGATTATCACTGGGATAAGTCTCCAAAAGAAATACAGAAAGAAGTATTCCGTAAACAAATTACATTAGCTAAAAAAGTGAAATTGCCGATTATTATACATAACCGCGATGCAACTCAAGATATTGTTGATATTCTAGAAGAAGAGAATGCAGCTGAAGTAGGAGGCATTATGCATTGCTTTAGCGGCAGCGTAGAAGTAGCAGAGCGATGTGTTGATATGAACTTTTTAATTTCGTTAGGCGGCCCAGTTACATTTAAAAATGCTAAGAAACCGAAAGAAGTTGCCACGGAGATTCCATTAGAGAAATTGTTAATAGAGACGGATTGTCCATATTTAACACCACATCCATTTCGAGGAAAACGAAATGAACCGAGTTATGTAAAGCTTGTAGCAGAAGAAATTGCGAATTTAAAAGGAATTTCTTATGAGGAAGTAGCAGAAATGACAACCAAAAATGCAAAAGTTTTATTTGGTGTTGAATAAAAAAGAATGGGGAAACCTGTTCTTTTTTATTTTGAAAAAAACTAGTAGAAGTGATGAAGAAAATAAATGTGAATGATGAAGTGTTACAATAAAGACAGAGAACAAAGATTTTTCTATTCTATTTTTAAAAATATAAGAATGGGGAAAATAATAATGGAAAAGTCGTCATTTTTTTGTTTTACTAAGTAGAGACGAAACGAGTGTGGAGGCAAGCATGAAAATAAAAGAGATTATCGTTGTAGAAGGTAAAGATGATACAGTTGCGATTAAGCGTGCTGTTGATGCGGATACAATTGAAACGAACGGTTCAGCAATCGGTGATCATGTTATTGAGCAAGTTAAATTAGCGCAGCAAAAAAGGGGCGTTATTATTTTCACAGATCCGGATTATCCTGGAGAACGTATTCGAAAAATTATTTCTGATAAGGTTCCTGGCTGTAAGCATGCTTTTTTACCGAAGGAAGAAGCGCTCGCTAAAAGGAAAAAGGGTGTTGGGATTGAACACGCTTCTAATGAGTCGATTCGCCGTGCTCTAGAGAATATACATGAAGAAATGGAAGCTTACACAAGTGAAATTAGTTGGAGTGATTTAGTCGATGCAGGCTTAGTGGGCGGAGAAATGGCAAAGAGCCGCAGAGAAAGAATGGGTAAGCTATTAAAGATTGGTTATACAAATGCAAAACAGTTACATAAACGATTACAGATGTTTCAAGTTTCAAAGGAATCATTTGGAGAAGCTTATAAGCAAGTAATACAGGAGGAAAAAAAATGAAGGATATCGCAACGCCAAATCGTACAAAAGACATTGTTGAAAAGTATGGATTTTCATTCAAAAAAAGTTTAGGACAAAACTTTTTAATTGATACAAATGTATTAAATCGTATTGTCGATCATGCAGAAATTGGTTCAGAAAGTGGTGCAATTGAAATTGGACCAGGTATCGGTGCATTAACAGAGCAATTAGCGAAGCGTGCTAAAAAAGTAGTGGCTTTTGAAATTGATCAAAGACTATTACCAATTTTAGATGAGACGTTAGCGCCATATGGTAACGTTACAGTTATTAATAAAGACGTACTAAAAGCGGATGTACATGAAGTATTTAATGAGCAATTTGAAGAAGGGCAAGATGTAATGGTAGTAGCTAACTTGCCATACTATATTACAACGCCAATTTTATTTAAATTGCTTGAAGAAAAATTACCAGTTCGCGGATTTGTTGTTATGATGCAAAAAGAAGTTGGAGATCGCTTAGCTGCTAAACCTGGAACGAAAGAGTATGGTTCTTTATCGATTGCCATTCAGTATTATACAGAAGTTGAAACAGTTATGACTGTACCGCGTACAGTGTTTGTACCACAGCCAAATGTTGATTCTGCAATTATTCGCCTTCTAAAGCGTCCTAAACCGGTTGTAGAGGTGACAGATGAAACGTTCTTCTTTGAAGTAGTACGAGCGAGTTTCGCACAGCGCCGTAAAACTTTAATGAATAATTTATCAAATAATTTAAATGGTTTCCCGAAAGATAAGGAGTTATTGGATCGAATTTTAACAGAAGTGGGAATTGATCCAAAGCGAAGAGGCGAAACGCTATCTATTGAAGAGTTTGCAACATTAAGTAATGCATTAGTTCTTCATAAATTATCATAAGAATATGAAAGGGACAGTTCAACTTGAACTGTCCCTTTTGTCACCTTTCTCCCTCTAAATTCATATTTTAAAAACAGGTAAGATGGCCTAATGAGTTTGGAGGTAGGAGAATGGCTTTACATGTTGGAGAATTAGTGGAACGATATTCTCATAAGAGGGATATTCTTTTTCGTATTATAGAAATAAAAGGCGAAATAGCTATATTGTTTGGAGAGGAAATTAGACTGGTGGCGGATGCGCCACTTGAAGATTTAATTAGTATAGATCAACGAGAACATAAAAAAAGGGTGAAGCGTGAGAAAGAAACAATGGAGCGCACGTATCGTTTGTTTCAACAAGATTATGTATTAATGAAACAAAGGCATGAACATACTTCAACTGGTGGATACACAAGTGAGGTGAATTATTTTCAAATGCCAGGACGTGTATTGCATATAGATGGAGACCCTTTATATTTGCGCAAGTGCTTAGACTTATATAACAAAATTGGCGTTCCTGTACAAGGTATTCATTGTAAAGAAACGGAGATGCATGAAAAAGTAGTAGACTTAATAGATCACTTTCGCCCAGACATTCTCGTTATTACAGGGCATGATGCATATACAAAATCGAAAGGAGTGAAGGGGGATTTAGCGGCATATAGGCATTCAAGGCATTTTGTACAGGCTGTTCGAGAAGTGCGAAAAAAATATCCATCATTGGATCAACTTGTTATTTTTGCTGGGGCATGTCAATCGCACTTTGAGGCACTAATTCGTGCAGGGGCCAATTTCGCTAGTTCACCATCTAGAATTAATATTCATGCACTAGATCCTGTATATGTAGTTGGTAAAATTAGTTTTACTTCATTTATGGAGAGAGTCAATGTATGGGATGTCGTACGTAATACAATTACTGGTGAAAAGGGACTAGGTGGAATTGAAACGAGAGGGATTTTACGAACGGGATTACCTTTTCAACATTACGAAGAGTAAGCAGGGTACATATGTATCTTGCTTTTTTGTATGGAAGGATTTAAATGAATTTGGATAAAAAGAGATAAGAACGTACAGACTACATAATGATACTTTTACAATATAGTATTTCTTCTATCTATTCAAACGCAGGATGATATTAGCTGTGAATCGCGGTTAATAATTAGGATAGATATATCGTGCTTTAAGTGTTCAATCTAAATTACAGCGAGGTGTAGCGAAGTATATGTCAAAACGTTTAGATGAAATTAAAAGCGAATTAGATCACCATCTTGGACAGCGACTTATGTTAAAAGCAAATAGTGGAAGAAGAAAAACTGTGGAGCAATCAGGTGTACTAGCAGAAACATACCGTTCCGTTTTTGTTGTACAATTGGATCAACAAGAAGATGCGTTGCAACGTGTATCTTATAGTTATGCAGATGTTTTAACAGAGACAGTAGAGTTAACATTTTATGGAGACCCTCATAATGAGGTCATTTTATAATCCGTATACATTACATATATTCCCATAAATGAAAGGCTATATTATTTTGCATACTAACTGTACCGTAGCAAAATAAGGAGGGACTCTGCATTGAGTAGACGAAGAGGTGTCATGTCAAACCAATTTAAAGAAGAGCTAGCAAAAGAGCTTGGCTTTTATGATGTTGTTCAGAAAGAAGGATGGGGCGGAATTCGTGCGAAAGATGCTGGTAACATGGTGAAACGTGCTATAGAAATTGCAGAACAGCAATTAATGAAACGAAACCAGTAGTTGTAAGATACTTTCTATGCTACGGTAGCCGAGGAGACATTCCTCGGCTTTTTGTACTCGAAAAGGTGCCATCATTTTACATAAGTAGTTTCATTCTGAATGCTTTTCGTTATAATTAGGGAAGTGTCATCGTCTTACTATAAATTTATGGTAAAATAAACGATAAAAGATTGAGTACATAGAGTGGGTGAATAGATTGAAGCTACTAGTGAAAGCACCAGCAAAGATTAATCTGTCGTTAGATGTACTGGGAAAAAGACAAGACGGATATCATGAAGTGAAAATGATTATGACAACCATTGATTTAGCAGATCGTCTAGAACTAACGGAATTAGCAGAAGACCGTATTGAAATTTTATCCCATAATCGGTATGTCCCAGACGACCAACGAAATTTAGCTTATCAGGCAGCGAAATTATTAAAAGAGAAGTTCAATGTAAAAAAAGGTGTATCTATTACTATTGAAAAAACGATTCCAGTAGCAGCTGGATTAGCAGGTGGAAGTAGTGATGCAGCAGCGACATTACGTGGTCTTAATAAATTATGGAATTTAGGGCTTACAATTGATGAGTTAGCAGAGCTTGGCGCAGAAATTGGATCAGATGTATCGTTCTGTGTATACGGCGGCACAGCAATTGCCACTGGAAGAGGAGAGAAAATTGAGCATATAAAGACTCCGCCTTCTTGTTGGGTTATTTTAGCGAAACCACATATAGGTGTATCTACTGCTGATGTGTATGGAAATTTAAAGTTAAATCGAGTTACACATCCAAATGTAGATAAAATGGTTGATGTCATAAATTCTGGGGATTATAAAGGGATTTGTGATACTGTTGGTAACGTTTTAGAAGATGTAACATTTGGAATGCATCCTGAAGTTGCACGTATTAAATCACAGATGAAGCGATTCGGAGCGGATGCTGTATTGATGAGTGGAAGTGGTCCAACTGTATTTGGACTTGTACACCATGATTCACGAATGCATCGCATTTATAACGGATTAAAAGGATTTTGTGAACAAGTCTATGCGGTACGTTTATTAGGAGAGCGAGAAACGCTTGAATAAAGACGTATAATACGTTATGATTTGTTTAGAATATTCGTGATTTGAGGTGAGAGTATGAAAATTAGAAGAAGTACAAGATTAGTCGATATGACTTATTACTTGCTACAAAACCCTCGTCAGCTAGTATCTCTCACTTTTTTTGCTAAAAGGTATCAATCGGCTAAGTCTTCTATTAGTGAAGATTTAGTTATTATTAAGCAAACGTTTGAACAACAAGGGGTCGGCACATTGCAAACGATACCAGGAGCAGCAGGAGGAGTGAAATATATACCGTATATAAGTGAAGAAGAGGCAGATCTAATTATTGATGAGCTTTGTGGCTTATTTGAAAATCCAGATCGTATTTTGCCTGGCGGTTACTTATACATGACAGATTTATTGAGTAATCCTCGCCATATTAATGGCGCAGGTCGTTTGTTTGCTTCTGTTTTTGCTAGGCAATCAATTGATGCAGTTATGACGGTGGCAACGAAAGGGATTCCACTTGCTTATGCAGTGGCAAATTACTTAGATGTACCAGTTGTAATTGCAAGGAAAGATAATAAGGTAACAGAAGGTCCGACTGTTAGTATTAACTATGTGTCGGGTTCTTCTAAACGAATTCAAACAATGACGTTAGCAAAACGCAGCCTTCCAGAAGGATCGAATGTTTTAATTATTGATGACTTCATGAAAGCTGGCGGAACGATTCAAGGTATGATGAGTATGTTAGAAGAGTTCAAGGCTAATGTTGTTGGTATTGGTGTATTAGTAGAATCCACAGATATTGAAGAACGACTAATTAATAATTTTGTATCATTAATTCGTCTATCGGAAGTTGATGTGAAAGAAAAAACGATTCAAGTGGAAAAAGGGAATTATTCTCTTGCACCATTTGATGAAGGGCTTGTAGAGGCTGAATAAAAGGTAGAGCAGATTAGATAGCTCTATCTTTTTTATTTTATTTATAGATTATAAAATAGATGGACAAACTGCCTTTCGTACACTATTTTTAAAGAGTAAAATAAATAATAAAAGGGTGAAAAGTATGAAAGTTGTTCAAACAAGCAAGGCACCACAAGCAATTGGACCTTACTCGCAAGGGATTATTGTAAATAATATGTTCTATAGCTCAGGACAAATTCCATTGACGGCAAATGGGGAGCTTGTAACAGGAGATGTAACAGTACAAACAGAACAAGTATTTCAAAATTTACAAGCGGTATTAGAGGAAGCTGGTGCTTCATTTGATACAGTCGTAAAAACAACAGTATTTTTAAAGGACATGGATGATTTTAATGCTGTGAATGAAGTGTATAGCTCTTATTTCTCTACTCATAAACCAGCTCGATCTTGTGTGCAAGTAGCAAAATTACCGAAAGATGTTTCCGTTGAAATTGAAGTAATCGCCCTAGTTAAGTAACCTTTTGTAAGCGATAGCCTCCACTAATCTCTATATTCAACTACATTAAAAATTTTTATCTTAAAAATTTTTAAAAAATTAAAGGGAAAATAGAAAATTTGTGGAATTTATACAAATATATCGCTTATTTAGAAAAGGGTGGTGAACACAAGATGGAAGTGACTGACGTAAGATTACGCCGCGTAAACACAGAAGGCCGCATGAGAGCAATTGCCTCTATTACTTTGGACCATGAATTTGTTGTTCATGATATTCGTGTAATTGATGGTAATAATGGATTATTTGTAGCAATGCCAAGTAAACGTACTCCAGATGGAGAGTTCCGTGACATTGCACATCCGATTAATTCTGGTACACGCTCTAAAATTCAAGATGCGGTTTTAACAGAGTATCATCGTTTAGGCGAGTTAGAAGAGGTTGAGTTTGAAGAAGCAGGTGCTTCGTAAAATTCGAATGAAAAGGGCTTTGACGAAAAGCCTTATAATTTTGTAGCAAACTCCTGTAAGCATTTACAGGAGTTTGTTTTTTTGGCTTTATATTTGAAAATTTCATAATTCATTAACATAAAAAGAAGAAACTACTAATTTTTTCAAAATCATTTTAAATAGTATAGCTTATTTCTTAAAAAAGATACTAAAGAGTAAAACATCTTATAAGAATTATGGTAAAATTTAATAGTTAAAATGTGTTTCTTGAAATATATGATGATTTAGGATAATATCTTTAATGGATAAATAGGTTGCGATGGAGGGTCTATATGTCAAACAGATTTGCAGTGATTCTAGCTGCAGGTAAAGGCACACGTATGAAGTCTAAGCTATACAAAGTGCTGCATCCTGTATGTGGAAAACCTATGGTACAACACGTAGTCGATCAAGTATCTCAATTAGGATTGCAGAAACTTGTAACGGTTGTTGGACATGGTGCTGAAATGGTACAAGAACAGCTAGGGAACGTAAGTGAGTTTGCATTACAAGCAGAACAACTTGGTACAGCACATGCTGTAGATCAAGCTGCAAGTGTACTTGCAAATGAAGAAGGAACAACTTTAGTTATTTGTGGTGATACGCCTCTAATAACTGCTGAAACGATGGAAGCATTACTTCAGCAACATAAAGAAGCAGGAGCAATGGCGACGGTGCTAACAGCATACATAGAAGAGCCTGCTGGATATGGCCGTATTGTTCGTAATGAAAATGGTCATGTTGAAAAGATTGTTGAGCATAAAGATGCAAATGAGAAAGAATTAGCTATTAAAGAAATCAATACAGGTACGTATTGTTTTGATAATAAGGCTTTATTTGCTTCACTTTCTAAAGTTTCAAATGATAACGTACAAGGTGAATATTACCTTCCAGATGTTATTGAGATTTTAAAAAATGAAGGTCATATCGTATCAGCTTATCAAACAGAGCAGTTCGATGAAACGTTAGGTGTTAACGACAGAGTCGCTCTATCGCAAGCGGAAATTATTATGAAAAACCGTATTAACCGAAAGAACATGGTAAATGGTGTTACAATTATTGATCCAAGTAACACTTATATTTCTGCTGATGCAATTATCGGTAGTGATACAGTTCTTCATCCAGGAACAATTATTGAGGGGAACACTGTAATTGGTTCTGATTGTGAAATTGGACCGCATACAGTAATTCGTGATAGTGAAATTGGAGATCGTACGACAATTCGTCAATCTACTGTACATGATAGTAAACTTGGTACAGAAGTATCGGTTGGTCCATTTGCACATATTCGCCCAGATTCAGTTATTGGAGATGAAGTACGCGTTGGAAACTTCGTGGAAATCAAAAAGACTGTCTTTGGTAATAGAAGTAAAGCTTCACACTTGAGTTATATCGGGGATGCACAAGTTGGAGAAGACGTGAATCTTGGTTGTGGTTCAATTACGGTGAACTATGACGGTAAGAATAAATTCAAAACTGTGATTGGTAATGGGGTATTTATTGGATGTAATTCAAACCTTGTTGCTCCAGTAACAGTTGAAGATGGTGCTTATGTGGCAGCAGGCTCTACAATTACAGAGAATGTTCCATCAAAAGCATTATCGGTAGCACGTGCACGTCAAGTTAACAAAGAAGACTATGTTGATCAATTGCTGAATAAGAAAAAATCATAATGTGGAGGGTTAATCTAGATGTCGACTCAATATCTAAATTCTAATTTGAAAGTATTCTCTTTAAACTCTAATAAGGAACTTGCTGAGCAGATTGCAAAGCATATTGGAGTAGGACTAGGAAAATGTTCTGTTGATCGTTTTAGTGATGGAGAAGTTCAAATTAACATTGAAGAAAGTATCCGTGGTTGCGATGTATTCATTATTCAATCTACAAGCTTCCCAGTAAACGAACATATCATGGAATTACTTATTATGATCGATGCATTAAAACGTGCATCTGCGAAAACAATTAATATTGTTATTCCTTACTATGGTTATGCGCGTCAAGACCGTAAAGCGCGTTCTCGTGAACCAATTACATCGAAACTTGTAGCAAACTTGCTTGAAACAGCAGGTGCAACTCGTGTAATCACTCTAGATTTACATGCTCCACAAATTCAAGGGTTCTTTGATATCCCAATCGACCACTTAATGGGTGTACCGATTCTTTCTGATTACTTTGAAACAAAAGGTCTTAAAGATATCGTAATCGTGTCTCCTGATCATGGTGGTGTAACTCGTGCAAGAAAAATGGCAGATCGTCTAAAAGCGCCAATCGCTATTATTGATAAGCGTCGTCCTCGCCCGAACGTTTCGGAGGTAATGAACATTATCGGTAATATTGAAGGCAAAACAGCGATTTTAATTGATGACATCATTGATACAGCTGGTACAATTACATTAGCAGCAAACGCTCTTGTTGAGAACGGCGCTTCTGAAGTATATGCTTGCTGTACACACCCAGTATTATCTGGTCCAGCAATTGAGCGTATTCAAAATTCAAATATTAAAGAGTTAGTTGTAACGAACTCTATCGTATTACCGGAAGAGAAGAAAATCGACAAAGTACATGAACTTTCAGTTGCTCCATTAATCGGAGAAGCAATCATTCGTGTATACGAAGAAGAATCTGTGAGTGTATTATTCAATTAATTGGATAGAATGAGACGTAACCAAAATTGGTTACGTCTTTTCGTATCGAAAAAAGAAAGTAGTGGTACAAGAATGAAATTGATAGTAGGACTTGGGAACCCAGGTAGAGAATATGAATTAACAAGGCATAATATTGGATTTATGGCCATTGATGAGCTTGCGAAGCGTTGGAACATTTCTTTGAATGAACAAAAATTTAAAGGTGTATTTGGTGCAGGGTTTGTTAATGGAGAAAAGGTAATCTTATTAAAGCCGCTAACATATATGAATTTATCTGGGGAAAGTATTCGTCCACTCATGGATTATTATAAAATTGATGTTGAGGACTTCGTTGTTATGTACGACGATTTAGACATTCCTGTAGGTAAATTACGTCTTCGCATGAAAGGTAGTGCTGGTGGACATAATGGTGTAAAGTCAACGATTTCACACCTAGGAACACAAGAATTTCAACGTATCCGTATGGGAATTGATCGCCCGAAAAATGGAATGAAGGTAGTCGATTATGTATTAGGACGCTTTACATCTGAAGAGATTCCGGATGTTAATCATTCTATTGAAAAAGCAGCGGATGCATGTGAAGAGTGGCTAAATAAGCCTTTTCTCCAAATCATGAATACTTTCAATAGTTAAAAATGAGATTAGGAATAGTTCTCTTTTGTTTTACCCATACTAGTAGTAATTTAATTTTTAGGAGGCTAGTATGGAAGGGTATTATTATTGCAGACACTGCGGAGGTAATGTAGGCTCCATTAACGCAGAAAAAGTATATAGCGACGTTTTATTTCAACTAACAGAGCAAGAAGTAGTAGAGATGATTCATTTTCATGAGAATGGAAATATATATATAAAAACGATTTGTGAATCGTGTCAAGAAACGCTCGCATCTTATCCTGAGTATTATGAATATGAAAAATTTCTGCAATAAAATGTTGTCGCTTTGGCATGTCCAAAGCATTTTTCTGTTTTCCTTTTCCGAAATATTTGCATAAAATAGAATGACTTGCTCTTTATGTTGAGAGGAGTTTTAAAAATGATAGGTTTATTAGAGCAATTTTATAAAAATGAAGAGATACAATCGGTTATTAATGGATTAGAAGATGGGTTAAAGGAACAACTTATATCAGGGATGGCAACGTCTTCTCGTTCATTATTAATGGCGGCTTTATATAAAAAAACAAAAAAATCACAATTAATCGTGACACATAACTTATATCAAGCGCAAAAAGTACATGAAGATTTAGTGGCGTTACTTGGTGAAAAAGATGTGTGGCTATATCCAGTGAATGAACTGATAGCATCGGAAATTGGGGTTGCAAGTCCAGAATTGAAGGCGCAACGTATAGAAGTATTAAATCGTTTGGCTGCGGGAGAGAATGGAATCATTGTAGCTCCAGTGGCAGGATTGCGTAGATTTTTACCAATAAAAGAATTGTGGAAGCAAAAGCAAGTTGAAATCAATCTAGGGCAAGAGATTGATTTAGATGCGCTCTTGCATACTTTACATCATATTGGCTATGAACGTAAGTCGATGGTAGAAGCTCCAGGGGAGTTCAGTTTGCGCGGGGGAATATTAGATATTTATCCTTTAACTGAAGAACTACCATTTCGTATTGAATTCTTCGATACAGAAGTCGATTCTATTCGATTATTTGATGTGGATGAACAGCGTTCTCAAGGAAAAAAAGAAAGCGTTAAGTTTGGTCCGGCAACAGAGTTTTTATTTTCACAGGAAGAATTAAAATCAGGAATTCAGCATCTTGAAGAAGGTTTGACTAAGACGATGCAAAAACTTTCTGATGATAAACTAAAGACTACAGTACTTGAGACGGTAAGTCATGAAATTGAGATGTTGAAAAACGGGCAAAGTATAGAACAGATGTTTAAATACTTATCTATTTTCTATAAAGAACCTGCTAGTCTGATAGATTATTTACCAGAAGACGGTGTTGTAATTTTAGATGAGATTTCCCGTATTCAAGAAACAGCATCACATCTAGAAACAGAAGAGGCGGAATGGTATATATCACTTCTTGGTGAAGGAACAATTATTCAAGATTTATCTTTCTCTCACGCATTCGAGGGATTTCTTCATCATAAAAAAAGAAGTTTTGTATATTTAACGTTATTCTTGCGTCATATTGCACACACACATCCGCAAAATATTGTGAATGTAACATGTAAAACAATGCAAGATTTCCATGGACAGATGAATTTGTTAAAAACAGAAATTGATAGATGGAATGAAGGGCATTTTACGACTGTTGTACTTGGAACAGATGATGAACGTGTGAAAAAATTACAACATATTTTAAGTGATTATGATATTGAGGCAGATATTGTAGAAGGTACAGATATCTTATTGCCTGGAAGGTTACAAATTGCTGTAGGTGATTTACATGCAGGATTTGAAATGCCGATGCAAAAGCTTGTTGTCATTACTGAAAAGGAGCTTTTTCATAAGAAAGTTAAAAAATCACAACGTAAACAAAAGTTATCGAATGCTGAACGTATTAAAAGTTATTCGGAATTAAAAGTTGGAGATTATGTAGTTCATGTAAATCATGGTATAGGTAAATTTTTAGGTATTGAGACATTAGAGATTAATGGTGTTCATAAAGATTATTTAAATATTAAATATCAAGGTAATGATAAGTTATACGTTCCAATTGAACAAATTGATCAAGTCCAAAAATATGTAGGGTCTGAAGGTAAGGATCCAAAAGTTTACAAATTAGGTGGTAATGATTGGAAAAAAGTTAAAACGAAAGTTGAAAAATCTGTACAAGACATTGCGGATGACCTAATTAAACTATATGCTGAACGCGAAGCTTCAAAAGGCTATGCATATACGCCAGATACAGCAGAACAACAAGAGTTCGAATCATCTTTCCCATATCAAGAGACAGAGGATCAGTTACGTTCTATTGACGAGATTAAAAAAGATATGGAACGCGGACGCCCGATGGATAGGCTCCTTTGTGGTGATGTAGGGTATGGAAAGACTGAAGTGGCTATTCGTGCGGCATTTAAAGCAATTATGGATGAAAAACAAGTTGCAATTTTAGTACCGACAACGATTCTTGCGCAGCAACACTATGAAACAATTCGAGAGCGTTTTCAAGATTATCCAATCAATATAGGATTATTAAGTAGATTCCGTACGAGAAAACAACAAAATGAAACGATTAAGGGTTTAAAGGATGGCACAATAGATATTGTAATCGGAACACATCGTATTTTATCTAAAGATGTTGCTTATAAAGATTTAGGGCTTCTTATTATTGATGAAGAACAAAGATTTGGTGTGACGCATAAAGAGAAAATTAAACAATTGAAGGCGAATGTTGACGTATTAACATTAACGGCAACTCCGATTCCGCGGACGCTTCATATGTCTATGCTTGGTGTGCGCGACTTATCTGTTATTGAGACACCGCCAGAAAATCGTTTCCCAGTCCAAACGTATGTAGTAGAGTATAATCCAGCATTAATGCGAGAGGCGATAGAGCGAGAGCTTGCAAGAGGCGGTCAAATTTACTTCCTATATAACCGTGTAGAGGATATTGAAAGAAAAGCAGATGAAATTTCGATGTTAGTTCCAGATGCCCGCGTAACGTACGCACATGGGAAAATGAACGAAAGTGAATTAGAGTCTGTTATGCTATCATTTTTAGAAGGACAGCATGATGTTCTTGTAAGTACAACAATTATTGAGACGGGTGTAGATATTCCGAATGTAAATACGTTAATTGTATTTGATGCAGATCGTATGGGATTATCACAGTTGTATCAGCTTCGTGGGCGTGTTGGACGTTCTAATCGTGTTGCATATGCATACTTTGCCTATAAACGTGACAAAGTGCTGTCAGAGGTTGCAGAGAAGCGTCTGCAAGCAATTAAAGAGTTCACGGAACTTGGATCTGGTTTCAAAATTGCAATGAGAGATTTATCTATTCGTGGAGCGGGTAATTTGTTAGGGGCAGAGCAGCATGGATTTATTGATTCTGTCGGATTTGATCTATATTCTCAAATGTTAAAAGATGCAATTGAACAGCGTAGAGGAACAGATGGGGCTGAAAATACAGTTAATGTTGAAATTGACTTAGAGGTAGATGCATACTTACCAGATGCTTATATTTCAGATAGTAAGCAAAAAATTATGATGTATAAACAATTTAGAGGTGTTTCTGCAATTGAGGATATTGAAGAATTGCAGGAAGAAATGATCGATAGATTCGGTGATTATCCACAAGAAGTCGGTTATTTATTACAAATTGCAAATATTAAAGTGTTGGCAATGAAAGAACAAATTGAGTTAATTAAACAGAATAAATTTGAAGTAACATTCCTGTTTTCTGAACAAGCAAGTCAAAATATTGATGGTGGAAAATTATTCATGCTTGGAAATAGTTTTGGACGTATGATCGGTTTAGGAATGGAAGGATCACAATTGAAAATTGTTATGAAAACAAATGGTTTAGAGACATCGAAGTGGTTAACAATTGCTGAAAATTTATTAAAAGGCTTACCAGATGTAAAAAAAGAAGTAATAAATGCCTAAAATAAGATAAAAAAATACAATTCGACGTGCATAGAAGAACTAATGTGTAAAATACTATGTCTAACAGTTGGTGATTTTTACATGAACAGGTAAATTCACCACTTTGATCATCAGTAGAAAGTGAGGCAGCATTAGAATGAAAGCAACTGGAATCGTACGTCGAATTGATGATTTAGGCAGGGTAGTAATCCCGAAGGAAATTCGTAGAACTTTACGTATTCGAGAAGGAGACCCACTAGAAATATTTGTTGATCGCGATGGAGAGGTAATTTTAAAGAAGTATTCTCCAATTAGTGAACTAGGTGATTTTGCAAAAGAATATGCTGAGGCTTTATATGACAGCTTAGGACATAATGTGCTTGTCTGTGATCGAGATTCTATCATCGCAGTATCAGGCGTATCGAAAAAAGAATACTTAAATAAAAGTGTTGGCGATTTAATCGAAAAAACGATGGAAGAACGAAAGTCTGTTATTATGACGGACGAAAGTGATATTTCCATTATCGATGGTGTAACAGAAAAGGTTCATTCTTATACAGTTGGACCGATTGTTGCAAACGGAGACCCAATTGGAGCTGTCATTATTTTTTCGAAAGAAGCTATTATAAGCGAAATCGAGCATAAAGCGGTTAATACTGCTGCCAGTTTCTTAGCGAAACAAATGGAACAGTAAGGGTGTATAATTTTAGAAGTAGCAATTTTTCCTAATTATGATCTTTCTTTTTGAGAAATCAATTATTTGGAGATATATGTATATTGAATGAAGGTAGCGCTTTGCTACCTTTTTTCGTTGAGTATTTTTAACGGTGCAGGAACCTATTATTACCCGTGGTGGTAAGGCAGCTTGTTCATTTCTTTATGATATAATACGAGAGGTGAGAATAGAAAAAGGAGTTTTCTTGTATGGAAGCGAAGAAGTATCAAGCCTTTTGGCGTGGGGCTATTATATTAACGATTGCAAGTTTTGTTACAAAAGTATTAAGCGCTTTTTACCGTATTCCATATCAAAATATAGCGGGTGATATTGGTTTTTATATTTACCAACAAATTTACCCGTTTTATGGATTTTGTTTAATTTTAGCTACTTATGGGTTTCCTATTATCATTTCGAAAATGGTTGCAGAACGACTAGAGCGGGGAAAACAAAAAGAAGCAGAAGAAATTATTTGTGTATCTTTTTGTTTTTTATTGGGAATTGGTTTTATAGGCTTCTTTACATTGTTTTTTGGGGCCAAAACAATTGCGATAGCTATGGGCGATATATACTTAGATAAGTTACTACGTGCTATTTCATTTTCATTCTTATTGATGCCGTTTTTGTCTGTAGCAAGAGGGTATTTTCAAGGCTTCAATAATATGATGCCAACAGCTGTTTCGCAAGTAATAGAACAAACAATTCGAGTTTCTATTATTGTATTTTTATCGCTATTCCTAATTGCTCACGGATTTGATTTATATACAGTTGGTGCAGGGGCTATGTTAGGCTCAATTGCGGGTGGACTTATTGGGATTATTGTACTTATGTTGTATATGCGTCGAGATTTTCGTTCTATATTTTTCAAAAGTGTAGCGAGAATTAAGGGCAAAAGGAGGATAATTAAAATCCTTTTTTGGCAGGGGTTAGCGATTTGTGTTAGTAATTTAGTGCTTATTTTTATACAGATGGCAGATTCAATATCCTTGTACACCTTACTTATTGGTGCGGGAGAACAGGTTGAAAGTGCAAAGGTATTAAAGGGTGTTTATGATAGAAGTATTCCGCTAATGCAATTAGGTACTGTTGTGACGACTTCTTTCTCGTTGTCACTTATTCCAATTATTACAGCGGCGAAGGAAAGAGGAGATCTTTCCTTTATTCAAGAAAAGGTAAAGTTAGCAATGAAAATAACACTTGTTATTGGACTTGCAGCAGCTATTGGACTAACTTGTATTATTCAACCTACGAATATTATGTTGTTTGAAAATAGTGATGGATCAGATGTTTTATCTATTTTATCTTTATCTATTTTATTTAGTTCGTTGTCAATTACGACGGCTTCTATTTTACAAGGGTTGGGACAAACATTTAAGCCAGCATTATTTGTTGTATTTGGAGGTTGCTTAAAGTTAGCGTTAAATTATATATTTATGCCTTATTTTGGTGTGAAAGGGGCAGCCTTTGCGACTTTGTGTGCGTTAATTATAATTTCTGGGCTAAATAGTTTGTTGCTTATGAGAGCTGTATCAGGATCGCTTATCAATAAGCGAAATATGTTAGGTGTAGTGATTAGTGGTATCTGTATGGGATTTGTATTAATGATGTTCACACGTGTGTTGCAGGTGTCTGGATTAGTAATTGATACGGAACATAGAGGAATCGCGACGCTTGAAGCGTTGCTAGGTGTAGTTGTCGGCGGATTGACATATATGTTTTTAATTTTGAAATTACGTGTATTTACAAAAAAAGAATTAGGAACCGTTATGAAACAAGAGAAAAAAGAAGGTTCATTGAAGAAGAGTGGATAGAGGTGACAGATTGTGAGTGGAATCATTACTATTTTAGGTTTAGGTGCTGGTGAATTAGATCAGCTAACGATGGGTGTATATCGAAAGATAAAAGAAGCAGATCATCTGTTTGTTAGGACGAAGGAACATCCAGTTATAGAAGAATTGGAGAAAGAAGGCGTACAATATACGGCTTTTGATGATGTATATGAAGCGCATGATACGTTTGAAATTGTATATGAAACAATTGCGAATAAATTGCTAGAACAAGCTGAAGGTACAGAAATTATCTATGCTGTTCCAGGGCATCCGCTTGTAGCAGAAAGAACAGTTCAGCTACTGTTGGAAAAAGGTGAAGATTCAAATGTTGAAGTGCGAATTGAGGGTGGACAAAGTTTCCTTGATCCTATGTTTGCAAGCCTAAAGATTGATCCAATTGAAGGATTTCAATTACTTGACGCTACATCATTTAAAAGAGGACAATTAGAATTACGTCAACATCTAATCTTTTGCCAAGTATATGATGCATTCGTTGCATCTGATGTGAAATTAACATTAATGGAGATGTTGCCGGATGATTATGAAGTGTATATCGTAACAGCTGCAGGAACTTCATTTGAACAAGTAAAGAAGGTACCGTTGTATATGTTAGATCATGAAACGGAATTGAATAATTTAACGAGTGTGTATGTGCCGCCAGTTCAGGAGCGTGCATCCTTGTATCAACAGTTCGATGTACTTAGAGAAATTATTGCAGAACTTCGAGGCCCAAATGGTTGTCCGTGGGATAAAAAGCAAACACATCAATCATTAAAGAAATATTTAATTGAGGAAGCTTATGAAGTATTGGAAGCAATTGATGAAGAGGATGATGATCACTTAGTAGAAGAATTAGGTGATATATTATTACAAGTTATGCTTCATGCTCAAATTGGAGAAGATGAAGGTTGGTTTTCTATAGATGATATCATTCGAACTCTATCTGAGAAAATGGTTCGTCGCCATCCACATGTATTTGGAAATACGGATGTAAACAATGCTGATGAAGTGATTGCCAATTGGGAAGAAATTAAAAAACAAGAAAAAGGATTCGTGAAAGAATCTGTTTTAAATGGCGTTCCAAAAAGTTTGCCGCAGTTACTACGCGCCTATGAAATTCAGAAGAAAGCCGGTAAGGTTGGATTTGATTGGGTTGATGTGCAGCCTATGATAGAGAAAGCTTTGGAAGAATGGCAAGAGTTCCAACAAGAAGTTACAAACATGGATGAGGAAAAGATGCTAGGTGAGTTTGGTGATTTACTATTTGCATTTGTTAATATAGCTCGTCATTATAAAATAGATCCAGAAGAGGCGTTACGTTCAACTAATGAGAAATTTACTGGTCGTTTTTTATACATGGAGGCAAAAGTAGCTGAAATGAATAAAGAGATGGAAGATTTATCATTAGAACAGTTAGATGTTTTATGGGAAGAAGCGAAACAAACAGAGCGTTAATAGGGGGATTTGAGATGCGTCTAGATAAGTTTTTAAAAGTGTCACGTTTAATTAAAAGAAGAACATTAGCGAAAGAAGTAGCTGATCAAGGAAGAATATCTATTAATGGTCAAGTGGCAAAAGCAAGTTCGGATGTGAAAGTAGCTGATGAATTAACAATTCGTTTTGGTCAAAAAATAGTGACTGTAAAAATAAATGAATTGAAAGAAACAACTAAAAAAGAAGATGCAGCAAATATGTATAGCTTAGTTCGCGAAGAAAAAGTAAAAGCGGAAGAAGGCTTGTTCTAAAATCATTTATCCCCTCATACATTACTATTAGCTAGTAAAAACCTATGGGGGGATTTACGTGAATAATGGTTACTCACCTACGTCTTCTAATCAACAAAATGTTTCTGTGGAGCATGATATTATTATGCGTGGAAGGCGTGTAATTGATATTACTGGTGTGAAGCAGGTAGAGAGTTTTGATAGCGAAGAGTTTTTACTCGAAACCGTAATGGGTTTTTTAACGATTCGTGGTCAAAATTTACAAATGAAAAATTTAGATGTAGAAAAAGGTATTGTGTCGATTAAAGGGAAAGTTCATGAGATGCTGTATATTGATGAAAATCAAGGAGAAAAAACTAAAGGTTTCTTTAGTAAGTTGTTTAAATGAGCTTAACAATTCAGTTGTATACAATGCTTTCAATGATTGGAATGGGTGCTTGGATTGGAGCATCTTTAGATACATATCAACGTTTTTTAAAGCGTCAAGAACGTAAACGTTGGCTTGTATTTATACATGATATACTATTTTGGATTGTCCAAGCATTATTTGTCTTTTATGTATTGCTTCTCGTAAATGAAGCTGAGTTACGTATATATGTGTTTTTGGCATTATTATGTGGTTTTGCGGCATATCAAAGCTTACTGAAAGCACTATACATGAAGCTGTTAAATTTTCTCATCTATATTTTTATGCAAACAACATATTTTTTTGTTCGAATTATACAGCTACTCATGATAAAACCTGTTATTATTATAGCGCAGCTATTTATTGCATTTATATTATTCTTATTTCGTATACTGCTTTCAATTGGACATGTGTTATGGAAAATGGTGATTTGGATATTACTTTTCATATGGAAAGTTTTTTTCTGGCCTGTTCGATTTATTGCTTCGCTCATATGGAAACTTCTCCCTAATCGTGTTAAACTTTTTATAGTGAAACATATAGGGTTCCTGCAATATATAGCAAAATTGAAGGGACATATCTTCCAAATATGGGAGCGTATAAAAAAGAAGTTAGGGGGACCTCGGAAATGAGGGAACTGAGACAAAGAACAATCGAAAAACAGAGTCCAAATCCTGTTAAAGAGCATATAATACAAACGGATGAGAACAGGAAGCGACTTTATCGCCGTTTAGCGGTTTTTCTTGTCTTTACTTTTACAATTATTGCGAGTATTAGTGTAACGTTTTATCAACAAAACAGTTCCATTAAAGCAAAAGAAGCAAAAGTTAAGGACATGAAAAAAGAACTGGATTCATTAACGAATAAAGAAAAAAGTCTAAAAGACGAAGTTCAAAAGTTAAATGATGAAGAGTACGTATTAAAGATTGCTAGAAGGGATTATTTCTTCTCTGGTAAAGGGGAGATAATTTTTCCTGTTTCGAAGTAGAGTATGTCTTATTGACACTATATTTTAGGATTATATATAATAAAGTAAAATTTGACTTTTTAACCACTAAGGAGGAGCATTTTTTTTATGTCAATCGAGGTAGGCAGCAAGTTACAGGGTAAAGTAACAGGTATTACAAATTTTGGGGCTTTTGTGGAGCTGCCAGAAGGCTTAACTGGTCTTGTTCATATTAGTGAAGTTGCTGATAACTATGTAAAAGATATTAACGATCACTTAAAAGTGGGCGACCAAGTAGAAGTAAAAGTTATTAATGTTGAAAAAGATGGAAAGATTGGTTTATCTATCAAAAAAGCGAAAGAACGTGAAAAAACAGAAGGAGATCGTCCACGCGGTGAATACCAACGCGGTGGTGATCAACAACGTTCTGGACGTCCACAACGTAATAATCGCTCTTTCAACAGAGATAATCGCGGTGGCGGTAACGACCGAGCTCCAAAAGAAACATTTGAGCAAAAGATGGCACGCTTCTTAAAGGATAGCGAAGATCGTTTAACTTCTTTAAAGCGTAACACAGAGTCTAAACGTGGTGGCCGTGGCGCACGTCGCGGATAATAAGACCGTTTAGTTTTTAACATATAGAGAGGTACCCAGAGTGATGGCTCAGGGTACTTTTTTATATGTGAAAATATATTTTAAAAAAGTTTTCAAGATATGTTGACTTTAAATAATATCTGATGTAAGATACTAATTGTCCGTTAAATACGACGACATGGCGGTGTAGCTCAGCTGGCTAGAGCGTACGGTTCATACCCGTGAGGTCGGGGGTTCGATCCCCTCCGCCGCTATATTTAATTTAACGGCCCGTTGGTCAAGTGGTTAAGACACCGCCCTTTCACGGCGGTAACACGGGTTCGAATCCCGTACGGGTCATCTAAAAAGATCATGCAAATTTGCATGATCTTTTTTTGTTAAATGGATTAAGATATACAACACTTCTACAAAATCACCCTATATTTTCTGAATATTTAATTAAAAAATTGAAATAACTTACATACCGTGTATATCTGTAGAGTTATTTCGAATAAAAAGTCGAACGATTATAAAAGTGAAAACTGTTGTTTTGACAAAAATCCCAACAATCATCTTTTATAATGACAGTAATTAAACTATGCAGGTGGTGTTAAAAGTATGCCTAAAGCAGGAAGGAATACTATGAATACAAGTGCATTGGCAATGAATGAGAGTCAGCTTGGAGGAATAAAGTGGACGAGTAAGTTGCGAATGAAATTTGAACAAGTTTTCTTTAGATGGGGATTTATTATTGTTGTTATTGGTTTTCTTTTGGGAAGAGCATATATATTAACAAATATCTTACCGTTTGCACTACCATTTTTTGCTGCTGTTTATGTTATGAAGCGGGATAAGATGCCGCTAGCATTTTTAGCTCTAATGGGAGGAGCTCTTTCAGTCTCGATAGATAATTTATTTTTTACTTTTGCATCTATCTTTACTTTCTTCATTTATAATATCTTCTTTAGTAGATTCACACGTAAAACCGTTGGACTTGTTCCATTTCAAGTATTTATCTCCGCATTAACCGCACACTTAGTTGTTGTATATTTTGCACAACAAACTGTCACCATGTACGATTTACTCGTTAGTACCATTGAGGCTGGGCTTAGTTTTGTATTAACTATGATATTTTTACAAAGTGTTCCGCTTTTAGTAGAAAGGAAAGGAAAACAACAGGCGTTAGAGACGGAAGAAATTGTTTGTTTGATTATATTACTAGCATCTGTTTTAACGGGTACAACAGATTGGTTTGTATATGATGCTTCTATTCAACATATTTTTACACGGTATTTAGTACTAGTATTTGCATTTATTGCGGGTGCTGCTACAGGATCTACAGTGGGGGTCGTAACAGGTTTGATATTAAGTTTAGCAAATGTATCTAGCTTGTCCCAGCTTAGCCTTCTTGCTTTTTCTGGATTGCTTGGTGGGTTGTTAAAAGAAGGGAAGCGTTTAGGTGTTAGTTTAGGTTTATTAATTGGGACAAGCTTAATTACATTATATGTAGACAAACAGACAAATATTGTAACGACTTTAATTGAGTCAGGCGTAGCGATTGCTATCTTCTTATTAACGCCAAAGCTTGTTTTAGATCGTATTGCTAAATTTATGCCAGGTACACAAGAGCATTCGCAAGATCAACAACAATATTTAAGAAGGATGCGCGATGTTACAGCGAACAAAATCAACCAATTTGCAAATGTATTTGCTGCTTTATCTAATAGCTTTTCTGTATATGGGTATGTAGAGGAAGAAGATAAAGAGACAGAAGCAGATTTGTTTTTGAGTACAATTACTGCGAAAACATGTCAAACATGCTTTAAAAAGGATCAATGCTGGGTAGTGAATTTCGATAAAACGTACGATTATATGAAACAAATAATGAGTGAAACGGAAGAAGGAACCCTGCAACATAATCGTAAATTAGTTCGTGAGTGGGACAAGCATTGTGTGAGAGGGAAAAAAGTGACGGATTTAGTAGCGGGTGAATTAGATCATTTCTATGAGGGACAAAAATTACGAAAACAAATGAAGGAAAATCGTAGAATAGTTGCGGAGCAACTATTAGGTGTATCAAAGGTTATGGAGGATTTTGCTAAGGAGATACAACGAGAGCGTGAAAATCATCAGGTGCAGGAAGAACAGATTATGCAAGCGTTCCGTGATTTTGGTGTCGAAGTAGAGCATGTTGATATTTATTGTTTAGATAGAGGAAGTATTGATATTGAAATGTTGATTCCCGTTGCATCTAATGAACATGGTGAATGTGAAAAGTTAGTTGCACCGATGCTTTCGGATATCCTTAAAGAAAATATTGTCGTTAAACATGAAGAAAAGTCTTCTTATCCGAATGGCCACAGTTTAATATCATTCGGTTCGGCGAAGACGTATTCTCTTGATACGGGATTGGCCACAGCCGCAAAGGGCGGTGGATTTGTTTCGGGTGACTCTTATGCGATGATGGATTTAAGTGTTGGCAAATATGCACTTGCGATTAGTGATGGTATGGGGAATGGGCAAAGAGCTCATATGGAAAGTAAGGAAACGGTGAAATTATTACAAAAAATACTCCAATCCGGTATTGACGAAGAAATAGCGATTAAGTCTATTAATTCAATTCTTTCTTTGAGAACGACGGAAGAGATGTTTACGACATTAGACTTAGCTATGGTAGATTTGCGAGATGCGAGTGCAAGGTTTTTAAAGATCGGATCAACGCCGAGTTTTGTTAAACGCGCGAATAATATTTTGAAAATTGAAGCAAGTAATTTGCCGATGGGAATCATCGAAGATGTTGAAGTTGATGTGGTGGGTGAACAATTAAAAACGGGCGATATCCTTATTATGATGAGCGATGGGATTTTTGAGGGAGCGCAGCATGTAGAGAATCATGAATTGTGGATGAAACGAAAAATTAAAGAATTGCAAACCGAAGACCCGCAAGAAATTGCTGATATCATTATGGAAGAAGTGATTCGCTCTTGTGATGGTTATATAAATGATGATATGACTATTGTAGTGGCAAAAGTGAAGAAAAATATGCCGAAGTGGGCTACGATTCCGATTGTAGGCATGCAGGCGCAGTAAAATGTAAGTGGAATGTTTATCTAAAATTTGATTTTAAAAACCTAGGCGAATACCTAGGTTTTTTTGTGGGAAAAGGTAATGCTATTGATTTTGTGAATACAGACGGAGGATGTAAGATAAAAATGTAATTTTTGTATATCTTTTTTTTGCACAATGTTTGTAAAAGTTGTACCATTATAGACAAGGCGACTAATGTTGCTGTTCTTGTTTAATGAAAGGTGATTGCGAAGTTGAAAGATACATTTGTTGAAAAAGTAGATGACTTTGTAAAGCAGCATGATGTATTAAAGAATGATTCAACAATTGTTGTGGGAGTTTCTGGTGGTCCTGACTCGTTAGCCCTTTTATATTATTTATTAGAAAAAAGAGCGGAAAAACAGTTGGAAATTGTAGTAGCTCATGTGGATCATATGTTTAGAGGTGATGAATCTCATGAGGATTTACAGTTTGTGCAGGACCTTTGTGAAGAACTGGGAATTATTTGTGAAACGATAAGGATTAATGTATCACAATATCAACAGCAATACGGGATGAATGCACAGGTTGCTGCTAGGGAATGCAGATATGCATTTTTGGAAAGAATAATGAAGAAATATGATGCAAGATATGTTGCTCTTGGACATCATGGAGATGATCAAGTAGAGACGATTTTAATGCGTCTTGTAAGAGGGAGTACTCCGAAAGGATATGCAGGAATTGCAGTGAAGCGTCCTTTTCATAATGGATATTTAATTAGGCCGTTACTTGGGGTAACGAAGGAAGAAATTGTTGATTACTGTAATAAGCTAAATTTAATTCCACGTATAGATCCGAGTAATAAAAAGGAAGTATATACAAGGAATCGATTACGTAAATATGTCCTTCCTCACTTAAAAGAAGAAAATCCACAAATGCATGAGAAATTCCAAAAATTTAGCGTGCAGATGCAAGAGGATGAGGCTTATTTGCAGGAATTAGCTTTTGAGAAAATGAATAAAGTAATTACAAAAAAAAGTGATAAACAAATTAGCTTATCAATTCCTGCCTTTGAATCCATGTCTATGCCTTTACAAAGAAGAGGGATTCAACTAATATTAAACTATCTTTATGAATATAAGATTCCATCTTCTCTTTCTTCTATACATATTGACAAGGTGATTGAGTTTTTTAAGCGGACACAACCTTCAGGTTCACTTGATTTTCCAGGTGATTTGAAAATTGTTCGCACATACGAGGAGTGTAGCTTTAGATTTAAACAAGAAATCGTCTCTCCTTTTTTGCAAGATTTATCAGTACCCGGGATCATTACACTATTGAACGGGGATGAATTTGTAACAGAGGTGAGCGAAGATATACCAAGTAACATGAATGAAACAGTATTTGTTGCTAAGTATAATGATATATCATATCCACTTCGTATTCGTTCTAGGGAAAATGGAGATCGCATGTCAATACAAGGTATGGATGGCACGAAAAAGATAAAAGCTATTTTTATCGAAGCGAAAGTACCAAAAGAAAAAAGGGAAGAATGGCCGGTCGTTTGTGATGCAAGTGGGAACATTATTTGGGTACCCTTGTTGAAGCGATCTGCATTTGCAATTTCGAAAGAGATGGCAAAGAAGGGTAAATATATGATTATTCACTACAAAAGCAAGGAGTCTTCCGGGAGGATAATGAAATGATGAATCAAGATATCGAAAAAGTATTAATTTCTGAAGAACAAATACAAGAAAAGGTGCGCGAACTAGGTGCAGTTATTGCAGAGGATTATAAAAACACAGTACCTCTTGCAATTGGTGTATTAAAAGGCGCAATGCCATTTATGGCAGATTTATTAAAGAGAACAGATACATATCTTGAAATGGATTTTATGGCTGTATCTAGTTATGGTCACTCTACAGTTTCAACAGGCGAAGTGAAAATTTTAAAAGACCTTGATACTTCTGTAGAAGGTCGCGATATTTTAATCGTCGAAGATATTATTGATAGTGGTCTTACACTAAGCTACTTAGTAGACTTATTCAAATATCGTAAAGCGAAGTCTGTAAAAATTGTTACATTATTAGATAAGCCAACAGGCCGTAAGGTTGATCTGAAAGCGGATTATGTTGGATTTACTGTTCCACATGAATTTGTAGTAGGATATGGATTAGATTATAAAGAGCAGTACCGTAATCTTCCTTATGTAGGCGTATTAAAACCAAGCGTTTACTCAAATTAATTAAATACAGGCTTTACAATTGTATAGGAAAGTTTTTCTATGTTACGATTTACTATAGTGTTTATGCCGTGAGAGGAGGTTAGGAATGAATCGTATCTTCCGTAATACCATCTTTTATTTACTGATATTCTTAGTAGTAATTGGAATCGTGAGCTATTTTAATGGTTCGACACAAAAAACGACATCAGTTAGCTACGACAAATTCATTACTAAACTAGAAAGCGGTGAAGTGCGTAATGTGCAACTTCAACCGAAAAATGGTGTATTTGAGGTAAAAGGACAATTCAATAACTCTAGCCAAGGAGAACAATTTGTTACTTATGCACCAAATACTGAGGAATTACAAAAGAAAATCAATGATAAAGCGAAAGGTGCCGAAGTTAAGTATCAACCAGCAGAAGAAACAAGTGCTTGGGTAACATTCTTTACTTCAATCATTCCGTTTGTCATCATCTTCATTTTATTCTTCTTCTTATTAAATCAAGCTCAAGGCGGCGGTAGCCGTGTTATGAACTTCGGGAAAAGTAAGGCGAAGTTATATAATGATGAAAAGAAAAAAGTTCGTTTCAGAGATGTTGCTGGGGCGGATGAAGAGAAACAAGAACTTGTTGAGGTAGTGGAATTCTTAAAAGACCCTCGTAAGTTTTCTGAAGTTGGTGCCCGTATTCCGAAGGGTGTCCTATTAGTTGGACCTCCAGGTACAGGTAAAACTTTATTAGCACGTGCTGTTGCAGGTGAGGCTGGCGTTCCATTCTTCTCTATCAGTGGTTCTGACTTTGTAGAGATGTTTGTCGGTGTCGGTGCATCACGTGTACGTGATTTATTTGAAAATGCAAAGAAAAATGCTCCTTGTATCATTTTCATTGATGAAATTGATGCAGTAGGTCGTCAACGTGGTGCAGGTCTTGGTGGTGGTCATGATGAGCGTGAGCAAACATTGAACCAGTTACTTGTTGAAATGGATGGATTCGGTGCAAACGAAGGTATTATTATCATTGCTGCGACAAACCGTCCAGACATTCTTGATCCAGCGTTATTACGTCCAGGTCGTTTTGACCGTCAAATTACAGTAGATCGTCCAGATGTAAATGGCCGTGAAGCTGTACTGAAAGTACATGCGCGTAATAAACCGCTTGATGAGCATATTAATTTAAGAGCAATTGCGACTCGTACACCAGGATTCTCTGGTGCGGATCTTGAAAACTTATTAAACGAAGCTGCTTTAGTAGCTGCACGTCGAGATAAGAAGAAAATTGATATGAGTGATATCGATGAAGCAACGGATCGTGTTATTGCAGGTCCAGCTAAGAAAAGTCGTGTTATCTCTGAAAAAGAACGTAATATCGTTGCTTTCCATGAAGCAGGCCATACTGTAATTGGTGTTGTTCTTGATGAAGCTGATGTCGTTCATAAAGTAACAATTGTCCCTCGTGGTCAAGCTGGTGGATATGCGGTA
Source organism: Bacillus sp. ok061 (assembly GCF_900108285.1). Classification (NCBI taxonomy): domain Bacteria; kingdom Bacillati; phylum Bacillota; class Bacilli; order Caryophanales; family Bacillaceae; genus Bacillus; species Bacillus sp. ok061. The sequence goes on from NZ_FNUW01000036.1 coordinate 37,100, forward strand.
ATGCTTCCGAAGGAAGATCGTTACTTCATGACAAAGCCAGAGTTACTTGATAAAATCACTGGTTTACTTGGTGGTCGAGTAGCTGAGGAGATTGTATTTGGTGAAGCAAGTACAGGTGCTCACAATGACTTCCAACGTGCGACTGGTATTGCAAGACGTATGGTTACGGAATTCGGTATGAGTGATAAGCTTGGACCGATGCAATTTGGTAGCTCACAAGGTGGTCAGGTATTCTTAGGAAGAGACTTCCATTCAGAACAAAACTACAGTGATGCAATTGCGCATGAAATTGATGTGGAAATGCAAACGATTATTAAAGACTGTTATGCTCGTGCGAAACAAATTCTTACTGAAAAACGAGATAAGCTTGATATTATCGCAAAAACGTTACTTGAAGTAGAAACATTAGATGCAGAGCAAATTAATCATTTATATGATTATGGCAGATTACCTGAGCGTCCAACATCTTCAGATGATGTGAAAGTAAACATCAATATGAAGAAAGACGATGAAGATAAAGAAGATAAAGAAGATAAGTAAGAAATGAAGGAGTGACTATCGTCACTCCTTTTTTGTTTGTTAAGTTTTTTGCTAATTACTATTGAGGGTTTAGTGGATAAAGTAATTTAAGTAAAACTAGTATTAAAAATTGAAATAGAGAGCAATCTTTTTGTAAAATGATGAGGATAGGAAAGCTGATTATATAAGTATGTGTGATATGATGTTTTTATAAGTTTTATACATACTACACAAATATAGATTAAATAAGATAAGTGGTGAGAATATGATTTTTGTATTGGATGTAGGGAACACAAATGCTGTACTAGGCGTGTTTGAAGAGGGGGAACTTCGTCAGCATTGGCGCATGGAAACAGATCGTCATAAGACAGAAGATGAATATGGAATGCTTGTAAAACAGTTACTTGATCATGAGGGTCTCTCGTTTGAAGATGTGAAAGGTATTATTGTGTCTTCAGTCGTACCACCAATTATGTTCGCTTTAGAACGTATGTGTGAAAAATATTTTAAAATTAAACCGCTTGTAGTAGGACCTGGAATAAAAACGGGGCTAAATATTAAATATGAAAATCCACGTGAAGTAGGCGCAGATCGAATTGTAAATGCAGTAGCAGGAATCCAATTGTATGGAAGTCCACTTATTATTGTTGATTTTGGTACGGCTACTACATATTGTTATATTAATGAAGAAAAGCATTATATGGGTGGAGTTATTACGCCAGGAATTATGATTTCAGCAGAGGCTTTATATAGTAGGGCGGCAAAACTTCCTCGTATTGAAATTACAAAACCGAGCAGTGTTGTTGGGAAGAATACAGTAAGTGCGATGCAATCAGGTATTCTTTATGGTTATGTAGGACAAGTGGAAGGTATTGTTAAGCGTATGAAAGAGGAAGCTAAACAAGAACCGAAAGTTATTGCAACAGGTGGATTGGCGAAATTAATTTCAGAAGAATCGAATGTAATTGATATTGTAGATCCATTTTTAACGTTAAAAGGCTTGTATATGTTATATGAGCGTAATGCAAATTTACAGCAGGAGAAAGGTGAATAAATAAGTATGAAAGATTATTTAGTAAAAGCGTTAGCGTTTGATGGAGAAGTACGTGCGTATAGTGTACGTACAACAAATACAGTAAGTGAGGCACAAAGACGTCATGATACATGGAGGACAGCTTCGGCGGCACTTGGTCGTTCTTTAACTGCAGGTACAATGATGGGTGCGATGTTAAAAGGTGATCAAAAGTTAACGATTAAGGTAGAAGGTAATGGTCCGATTGGCCCTATCTTAGTGGATGCTCATGCAAATGGAGATGTACGTGGCTACGTAACGAATCCACATGTTGATTTTGAAGGAACGGAACAAGGAAAATTACGTGTATATCAAGCGGTAGGTACAGAAGGTTTTGTAACAGTAATTAAAGATATTGGTATGCGTGAGCCGTTTATCGGTCAATCCCCAATCGTTTCGGGAGAACTAGGGGAAGATTTCACGTATTATTTCGCAGTTTCTGAGCAGACGCCTTCTTCTGTTGGTGTCGGTGTCCTTGTAAATGGAGATGACAGCGTATTAGCGGCGGGTGGATTTATCCTTCAAATTATGCCGGGCGCACAGGAAGAAACAATTTCATTCATTGAAGATCGTTTGCAAAAAATCCCGCCTGTATCAACATTGATCGAACAAGGTCTTTCTCCAGAAGAGCTACTATATGCAGTCCTTGGAGAAGATAAAGTAAAAGTATTAGAAACAATGGATGTTCAATTTAATTGTACGTGCTCACGTGAACGTATTGAGAGTGTGTTAATTAGTTTAGGTAAAACAGAGTTAGAGCAAATTCGTGAAGAAGAAGAAGAAACAGAAGTTCATTGTCATTTCTGTAATGAACGATACAAGTTCTCTAAAGAAGATATTACAAATTTAATTGAGAATTTGTAATAAGGGGATTAACCCTCCGAATAGATTGACAAACAGGGAATTTTCTGACAAAATCTAAATATAGATAAAACCAATAAAAATACTCGGTGTTAGGAGTGACAGGAATGCGAGTGGCACAATCAGTTTCAGAATTAATCGGGAAAACGCCGATCGTTAAGTTGAACCGCATCGTAGAATCAGACAGCGCAGATATATACTTAAAACTAGAATTTATGAATCCAGGGAGTAGCGTTAAAGATCGTATTGCACTAGCTATGATTGAAGATGCTGAAAAAAAGGGATTGTTAAAAGAGGGCGATACAATCATTGAGCCAACAAGTGGTAACACAGGGATTGGTTTAGCGATGGTAGCGGCTGCTAAAGGATATAATGCAATTTTAGTAATGCCAGAAACAATGAGTATTGAGCGTCGTAATTTATTACGTGCTTACGGTGCTGAATTAGTATTGACTCCAGGTCCTGAAGGGATGGGTGGAGCAATTCGTAAAGCGACTGAATTAGCGAAAGAGCATGGCTACTTTATACCACAACAGTTCAAAAACCAATCGAATCCAGAAATTCACCGTTTAACAACAGGTCCAGAAATTATTGAACAAATGGGCGACCAATTAGATGCGTTTATTGCAGGTATTGGTACAGGTGGAACAATTACTGGTGCTGGTGAAGTGCTGAAGGAAGCATATGAAGGTATTAAAATTTATGCAGTAGAACCTGCGGATTCACCAGTATTATCTGGTGGGAAACCAGGTCCACATAAAATCCAAGGAATTGGGGCGGGATTTGTTCCAGAGACATTGGATGTAGAAGTATATGATGAAATTATTCAAGTGAAAACAGAGCAAGCATTTGAATATGCGAGAAGAGTGGCTAAAGAAGAAGGTATTTTAGTTGGTATCTCTTCAGGAGCAGTTATTTATGCAGCAACAGAAGTTGCGAAAAAGTTAGGTAAAGGGAAAAAGGTACTCGTTATTATTCCAAGTAACGGTGAACGTTATTTAAGTACACCGCTTTATCAATTTGAATCATAATTAAATGCGATTGAAAAAGCATCCTTGAAAAAGGATGCTTTTTCTTTTTGGATTGGAAATAGGAAAAGAGTGAATGACTAGAAAACTTCATGTAAAATAAGAGGTAGTATAATTAAATTATTTTCACTAGCCTTCGAGTATAATCAATCTCTATATAAATAACTTATGTAGTTTGAGGTGGTTCATCTAAGAGGGTGGGATAAAAGAAGACGGGGTGTTGATATGCAACGAAGAAAATCTTTAGCGCTTTCTATTCCATATCAGTTAGATTTCTTTAAGCAATATAAATTTCTTTCTCAGGATAAGCCGCAACATATTTTGCTGGAAAGTGGACGTGGCGGTCGTTATAACATAGTGGGTTTAAACCCGGTAGCGGTAATCCAAGGAAAGGGTGAAAAGTTACATATAAGTGAAAGTGGTAAGGAAACAATAAAAAAAGGGAATCCATTAGATTTAATGCAAGAATATATGGAGCAATGGAAAACAGACTACAATCCAGAGTACCCGCCTTTTCAAGGTGGTGCAATGGGCTACTTTAGTTATGATTGTATCCGTTATATCGAAAAACTCCCTTCTCTTGCAGAGGATGATCTGAATATACCCGATATATACTTTTTATTATTTGACGATGTGTTCGTCTATGATCAAAAAGAAAAAGTATTGTGGATTATTACACATTATGTAGATAAGCATGCAGAAGCGGAAGAACGTTTAAATGAATGGAAGGATCTTTGGACGGCAGAAGTGCCTGAAGTGACTATGCCGTTTGAACGTCCTAAAAAGAAAAATGAAGCGGTTGCCTTTACAGAAGCGGGCTTTATGAAGGCTGTTGAACGTATTCAAGAGTATATTGGAAATGGTGATGTGTTTCAAGTAAACTTGTCGACAAGACAGGAAAGAACTTTACAAACGCATCCACTAGAAATTTATACAAGTCTTCGTAAAATTAATCCATCTCCATATATGGGTTACTTAGAGCTTGGGGATTTTCAAATTGTTAGTGCTTCGCCTGAATTGCTAATTAAAAAACAAGGGCAAGAAGTAAGTACACGACCAATTGCAGGTACAAGATCCCGCGGTGCAAATGAACAAGAGGATCAAGACTTAGCAAGGGAATTAATTGAGAACGAAAAGGAACGAGCAGAGCATGTGATGCTTGTAGATTTAGAGCGAAATGATTTAGGACGCGTTTGTAAATATGGCACTGTAGAAGTCGATGAATTTATGGTAATTGAAAAGTACTCACATGTTATGCATATCGTTTCCAATGTGCGTGGTGAGGTGGAAGAAGATAAGGATGCTTTCGATTTAGTGAAAGCTGTATTTCCTGGTGGAACAATTACTGGTGCACCGAAAATACGTACGATGGAGATTATAGAAGAATTAGAGCCTGTTCGCCGAGGGATTTATACAGGTTCAATTGGTTGGATTGGTTATTCTGGAGATACGGAATTAAATATTGTCATTAGAACGCTTCTTGCGAAAGATGGGCAAGCACATGTGCAAGCTGGAGCGGGAATTGTAATTGATTCAAATCCGAAAAATGAATATAAAGAGTCGTTAAAAAAGGCAATTGCTTTATGGCGTGCAAAAGAAAGTAGCGAAGAAACGGTTAGGTGAGAGAAATGATATTAATGATTGATAATTATGATTCTTTTACATTTAATTTAGTACAGTTTCTTGGAGAACTTGGACAAGAGCTTGTTGTTAAGCGTAATGATGAAGTGAGTATTGCAGATATTGAGAATATGAAACCAGATTTCTTAATGATTTCGCCAGGTCCATGTAGTCCTAATGAAGCGGGGATTAGTATGGAAGTTATCAAATACTTTGCTGGGGAGATTCCGATTTTTGGAGTTTGTCTTGGGTATCAATCGATTGCACAAGTATTTGGTGGAGAAGTTGTTCGTGCAGAGCGATTAATGCATGGGAAAACATCGCTTATGCATCATGATGAGAAAACAATTTTCTTAGATATTCCTAATCCATTTACTGCAACGCGTTATCATTCCCTGATTGTTAAGAAAGAGTCATTGCCAGATTGTTTAGAGGTAACATCTTGGACAGAGGAAGGGGAAATTATGGCGATTCGTCATAAGACACTGCCGATAGAGGGTGTGCAATTCCACCCAGAATCTATTATGACTTCTCATGGGAAAGAGTTACTACAGAACTTCATTCGTAAATATAGTCCAAGTGTGACATCATGTTAATTTACGTAAATGGCGAGTATGTAGAAGCGAGTGAAGCGAAAATCTCCCCTTATGACCATGGTTATTTATATGGGCTGGGAGTTTTTGAGACATTTCGTATTTATAATGGTCATCCTTTTTTGTTAGATGATCATTATAACCGTTTAATAGATGCGCTAGATATATTGCAAATTAAATGGATAATGACAAAAGATGACGTGATGCTTATTTTGAAAAATCTACTCGCTAAGAATGAATTGGAACATGCGTATGTACGTTTTAATGTATCAGCAGGTGTAGATGAAATAGGATTACAAACGGAAATGTATGAAGACCCTTCGGTTATTGTTTTTATAAAACCTTTAACAGCTCCAGAAGATGTAGTAGAAAAAGAAGGGGTTATTTTAAAACAAGTGCGAAATACACCAGAAGGAGCATTTCGTCTGAAGTCTCATCATTATCTAAATAACATTTTAGGGAAGCGTGAAATTGGAAATGTAGTGAGCAAGGAAGGTATTTTCCTTACTGAAGCAGGTTATGTTGCAGAGGGTATTGTTTCGAATCTCTTTTTTGTGAAAGGTGATGTTTTATATACACCTTCGTTAAAAACAGGGATTTTAAATGGTATCACTCGTGCGTTTATTATAAAAAGTGCTGAAGAATTGAATATAGAAGTAAAGGAAGGTTTCTTTACAAAAGATGAATTACTTTCAGCAGATGAAGTCTTTGTAACAAACTCAATTCAAGAAATTGTTCCGCTTTATCGTATAGAAGCGCAGGATTTCCCGGGGAAAGTGGGAGTGGTTACAAAAAGTTTAATGTACCTTTATGGAATGCAGAGAGAGAAATTATGGAGCAGAAATGAATTACGAAGAGGAGATGTGTAGTTTGAAGTGGGATTATGATTTACGCTGCGGCGAATATACATTGAATTTAAATGAAAAGACATTAATTATGGGAATTTTAAATGTAACACCAGATTCGTTTTCTGATGGTGGGAGTTACAACGAGGTAGATGCTGCGGTACGTCACGCAAAAGAAATGCAAGGTGAAGGTGCTCATATTATTGATATTGGTGGCGAATCTACTCGCCCGGGTTTTGCTAAAGTATCAGTAGAAGAAGAAATAAAGCGAGTTGTCCCGATGATTCAAGCGGTTTCAAAAGAAGTAAAATTGCCTATATCTATCGATACATATAAAGCTGAAGTTGCAAAGCAAGCAATTGAGGCTGGTGCTCATATTATTAATGATATTTGGGGAGCAAAGGCGGAGCCAAAAATTGCTGAAGTCGCAGCTCGTTATGATGTACCTATCATTTTAATGCATAACCGCGATAATATAAATTATCGTAATTTAATGGCGGATATGATTGCTGATTTGTATGATAGTATCAAAATTGCTAAAAATGCTGGTGTGCGAGATGAGAATATTATTTTAGATCCAGGTATCGGTTTTGCTAAAACACCTGAGCAAAACTTAGAGGTGATGCGTAATTTAGAACAGTTAAATGTGCTAGGTTATCCGGTTCTCTTAGGTACTTCGAGAAAGTCCTTTATTGGGCACGTATTAGATTTGCCAGTAGAGGAACGCCTTGAGGGGACTGGAGCTACTGTTTGTCTTGGTATTGAAAAGGGTTGTGAGTTTGTTCGTGTCCATGATGTGAAAGAAATGGCGCGTATGGCTAAAATGATGGATGCAATGATTGGTAAGGGGGTAAAGTAATTGGATAAAATTTATATCCATGATATGGAGTTTTACGGTTATCATGGTGTGTTCCCGGAGGAAAATAAATTAGGTCAGAGATTTAAAGTTGACTTAACGGTGGAGTTGGATTTAAAGCGTGCAGGGGAAAGTGATGAATTAGAGCATTCGGTCAATTATGGAGAGCTTTTCGAATTATGTAGAAAAGTTGTTGAGGATAGAAAGTATAAGCTTGTGGAGAGTATCGCTGAAAATATTGCTGCAGATATATTAAAACAATATGAGAGTATTTCACGATGTACAATTAAGGTAATTAAGCCGGATCCACCGATACCAGGTCATTATCGTGCTGTAGCAGTAGAAATTACGAGAGAACGTCCATGAATAATGTAGCATACATTGCATTAGGGTCAAATATTGGAGAGCGTTATACGTATCTAACCGAAGCGATTCAGTTCTTAAATAAAAATCCTTATATTCAGGTTGATGATATTTCATCTGTATATGAAACTGAGCCAGTTGGCTATACTGACCAAAGTTGCTTTTTAAATTTAGTTATAAAAATTTCTACCAATTTATCACCACAAGAATTATTGAAAGTAACACAAAAAGTAGAAAATGACCTAGGAAGAAAAAGGGAAATTAGGTGGGGGCCGAGGACTATCGACCTTGACATTTTACTTTATAATCAAGAGAATATTGAAGCAGAGAATCTTATTGTTCCGCATCCGCGGATGTTTGAAAGAGCTTTTGTTATCGTTCCGTTGTTAGAGATTAATCAAGACATAAAACAAAACATTTCACGTTCACAAGTAGAAGAAATGAAAAGGCGAGAGGGAGTAACGGTATGGAAGCAGAAAAATGGGGAAGACGCATTCGTGCTTTTCGAAAGCTAAAAGGCTACACGCAAGAAGGTTTTGCTAAAGAATTAGGGGTATCTGTATCTGTTTTAGGTGAAGTTGAGAGAGGGAATCGATCACCTTCTCAAGATTTTGTAGTAGAAGTTGCTAAGGCATTAAATGTTTCGATAGATGAATTAATGCCAAAGTGACTGTGCAGGAAGGAGTAGGTTGATTGTTAAAGATTGCAAATATTGAGATGAAAAATCCGGTTGTATTAGCACCGATGGCGGGAGTGTGTAATTCTGCATTCCGTTTAACAGTGAAAGAATTTGGTGCAGGTCTAGTTTGTGCTGAAATGGTAAGTGATAAGGCGATATTACTTAATAACAAAAGAACATTAGATATGTTATATATCGATGAAAGAGAAAAACCATTAAGTTTACAAATTTTCGGTGGAGAGAAAGAAACTCTTGTAGATGCTGCGAAATACGTAGATAAATATACGACAGCAGATATTATTGATATCAATATGGGTTGCCCAGTACCGAAAATCGTAAAATGTGATGCGGGGGCAAGATGGCTTTTAGATCCAAATAAAATATATGAAATGGTAGCAGCAGTTGTAGATGCCGTTGAAAAGCCGGTTACAGTTAAAATGCGTATCGGTTGGGATGAAGAACATATTTTCGCAATAGAAAATGCTAGAGCTATTGAGCGTGCTGGTGGACAAGCTGTGGCGGTTCACGGTCGTACGCGAGTGCAAATGTATGAAGGTAAAGCGGATTGGGATATCATTAAACAAGTAAAGCAAGCTGTGAATATCCCAGTTATCGGAAATGGTGATGTCGAAACACCGCAAGATGCGAAGCGTATGCTTGATGAGATTGGTGTAGATGGTGTTATGATTGGCCGTGCGGCTCTTGGGGATCCATGGATGATTTATCGTACAGTAAAGTATTTAGAGACAGGTGAGTTAATGCCGGAACCAACAGTACGTGAGAAAATTGATGTATGTATGTTGCATCTAGATCGTCTTATCGATTTAAAGAACGAAAATGTTGCTGTAAGAGAGATGAGAAAGCATGCGGCTTGGTATTTAAAAGGTGTTCGTGGTAATGCGAGTGTGCGTAGTGGTATCAATACTTGCAACACACGTGAAGACCTTGCGAATGTATTAGGTGCATTTGTAGAAGAGGTAGAAGCGAAACAACAAACAATTTACGTTGGTTAATAAGGGGGACGGAGAAGATTGACATTCTTCTACACACTTCCTATAATTACGTGAAAGAAAGAAGAACTGCCAGTTAGTTGCTGGCAGTTTTTCTAGTTGAGTAGAAAATGCTATACTGTATATATTGTAAAAATTAATAGAGCTGGAGTGATATCAATATCATGGATAACATGAACCACGAAGAATTAAACGACCAATTGCTTGTTCGTCGTGAAAAGCTACATAATTTACGTGAGCAAGGAATCGATCCGTTCGGTAAACGATTTGAACGCACAAATTCAACGACCGACTTAGTAAGTTTATATGGAGAATTCTCTAAAGAAGAATTAGAAGAGAAAGAAATCACTGTTGCTATCGCTGGTCGTATTATGACAAAACGCGGTAAAGGAAAAGCTGGATTCGCGCACATTCAAGATTTACACGGACAAGTTCAAATTTACGTTCGTAAAGATACTGTTGGAGATGAAGAGTACGAGTTATTTACGACAGCAGATTTAGGTGACTTAGTAGGTATTGAAGGTAAAGTGTTCAAAACAAACGTTGGAGAACTTTCAGTAAAAGCAACAGGATTTACGCTTTTAACGAAATCTCTTCGTCCGTTACCGGATAAATACCATGGATTAAAAGATGTTGAACAACGATACCGTCAACGTTACTTAGATTTAATTACAAGTATGGAAAGTCGTGAAACATTTGTTACTCGTAGTAAAATCATTCGTGAAATGAGAAGATATTTAGATGACAACGGTTATCTTGAAGTAGAAACGCCTATGATGCACGCGATTGCAGGTGGAGCATCTGCTCGTCCTTTCACTACGCATCATAATGCGTTAGATATGGAATTATATATGCGTATCGCAATTGAACTTCATTTAAAACGTCTTATTGTGGGCGGATTAGAAAAAGTTTATGAGATTGGCCGTGTATTCCGTAATGAGGGTGTATCAACTCGTCATAACCCTGAGTTTACGATGATTGAATTATATGAAGCGTACGCTGATTATAATGATATTATGAAACTAACAGAAAATATGGTTGCTCATATTGCGAAAAAAGTATTGGGTACAACAACAATCCAATATGGTGATTATGAAATTAATCTAGAACCAGAATGGACACGTCTTCATATGGTAGATGCAATTAAGCAACACTCTGGAGCGGATTTCTGGAATCCAATGAGTGTAGAAGAAGCACGTGAGCTTGCGAAAGAACATAATGTAGAAATTAAGGATACAATGGAAGTTGGTCATATTATTAATGAGTTCTTCGAGCAAAAAGTAGAAGATAAATTAATCCAACCAACATTTATTTACGGTCATCCGGTAGAAATTTCGCCACTTGCGAAAAAGAATGACCAAGATCCACGATTCACAGATCGTTTCGAATTATTTATCGTTGCACGTGAACATGCAAATGCATTTACTGAGTTAAATGATCCGATCGATCAAAAAGAACGTTTTGAAGCGCAATTAAAAGAGCGCGAACAAGGTAATGACGAAGCACATATGATGGATGACGATTATATTGAAGCTCTTGAGTACGGTATGCCTCCTACGGGTGGATTAGGAATTGGTATTGATCGTCTAGTTATGTTATTAACAAATGCACCATCTATTCGTGATGTATTATTATTCCCTGCTATGCGCCATAAACAAGATTAAGCTTTGGAGATTTCTCCAAAGCTTTTTTTATTTGAGTATGAGTTGCGTGAGTATAATAGATCTTGATGGTGCGAGAAATTATACTTATATAGAAGAAATGTGCTGTTTTTATACTTTTTTACTAAGTTAAAAATTTTATTAGAAAAACTATTGCATTTTAATAATCAAACTGGTATATTTATATTCGTTGCCACGAAAGGTAACAAGCAAAACAAACGAAAAACAACTTATTGAAAAAAGTTGTTGACGAGAATATAACGAAATGTTATATTGATAAAGTCGCTTCTGAGCGACCAAGTAGTTCTTTGAAAACTGAACGAAACAAACAACGTGAAACGTCAATTTTTATTTTTAGATGCTAGACAAACTAACTTTATTGGAGAGTTTGATCCTGGCTCAGGATGAACGCTGGCGGCGTGCCTAATACATGCAAGTCGAGCGAATGGATTAAGAGCTTGCTCTTATGAAGTTAGCGGCGGACGGGTGAGTAACACGTGGGTAACCTGCCCATAAGACTGGGATAACTCCGGGAAACCGGGGCTAATACCGGATAACATTTTGAACTGCATGGTTCGAAATTGAAAGGCGGCTTCGGCTGTCACTTATGGATGGACCCGCGTCGCATTA
>NZ_FNUW01000024.1:0-84849 GCF_900108285.1 Bacillus sp. ok061
CTCTTAAGAATTGTGGCATAACTCAAAGTATGTCTCGCAAAGGAAACTGTTATGACAATGCCGTTATTGAAAATTTCTTCGGTATCATGAAATCGGAATTTCTGTATCGAAAAGAATTTGAAAGTATAACACATTTCAAACAAGAATTAGCAAAGTATATAGAATACTATAATCATAAAAGAATTAAGGCAAAATTAAAGGGTATGAGCCCAGTACAATACCGGGCTCATACCCTAGAGCCTGCCTAATGAAACGACCTGTCTAACTTTCGGGGTTCACTTCAAAGCAGCTGGTGGCTTTTGTGAGTACTTACCAGCTTCACAATTATCTTATATTTTTATGAACTTAAATTATACACAAGATGATATTGTCACTTTTATACATGAAATGGGTCATAGTATTCATAACGAACTCATAAAACCATTAAAATTACGACAGTATATAGAAATTCCAGCTGAAACGGCTGAGCTAGCCAGTATGACAATGGAGTTATTCTCGCTTAATTATTGGGATATCTTCTATACAGACAAAAAAGATTTAAAACAAGCAAAAATTAACTTCTTTAAAGATGTTATTTCATATTTACCTGTTATGCTTATTGTCGATCAATTTCAACACTGGCTGTATGAAAATCCAAGTCATACTTCTGAAGAAAGAAATGAAAAATACTTACAACTTCAAAAACATTATCAGTCTAGCGTCATACATATTGATGGCTACGAAAACTGGATAGCAACGAGTTGGTTACCTGTACTCCATATTTTTGAAGTACCATTTTATTATATTGAATATGCGATCGCCCAACTTGGTGCATTACAAATGTATAAACAATATAAAGAGGAACCTAAGCAAGCACTAGAAAATTATAAAAAGGCATTATCACTAGGAAGCTCGCAATCTATAAAGGAAGTGTATGATGCAGCCGGTATTCGTTTTGATTTTTCTGGTGAAACAATTAAAGAACTAATGCTATTTGTAGAAAAAGAATTAGAATTACTTGAGCAATTATAAGAAGAAAGCTGCACCTATATTTTGGGTGTAGCTTTCTTCTTTATTTTATTAATCAGCTCTATGTACTGAGTATCTCCATATCCGATTGTTGGAAAAAGATAAAACAACTTTATTAATAATTCACGAGTTGATAAATCTTTATTTTTAGAGATGAATTTCATTACTGCATTATCTTCTGTTAACATTTCTAAAAATAAGTCTATAGCCTGATACATTACAGGTGGTACCTTATGAGAGGTCTTTTTATGGTTTACTAATACTTCATTGTATATAGAAGAATAATTCCCCAATTCAAGTTCAATTTGATTTACTTTAAATTCATCCTCTCTAAAGCTATTTAAGTATACCTTCCCTTCATAAGCAGACTGTTCAAGGTGAGAAAGTATGGTAAGTAGGTTCATTTGGCAAAACATATCTTCACCAAACCATAGAACAATACATTTATACTTTTTCGTAAAAAGGTTTTCTAACGGATCTATAACCTTTTTTATATAACTTTCTACTGAACTGTTATGTCCTTTCGCTCTTGTTTTAATAAACTCTTCATTAAAAACTTGAGTAGTAGCCGAGTTCACACACATTGCCTCATTAAATGGGGCATAATTAGAATCACCCATTAGCTTTTCGTTTTTAAATTCTTCATACATAACTTGACCATTTAATATGTTAAGTACCTCTTTATCAAATAGCTCACTCTTCCTATCTCGTAACTGTTCAACCTCTATTTTTCTAGAAATATTCATTTTAAACGCCCCTTCTTTATTTAAATTTAGTTTAACAAATGATTGAATAGGCATTTTGTTAAGTTGGTATTCTCTTGGATTCATTCCAAAAACATTTTTAAAACTTCTACTATAAGCCTCTTGGGAAGAGTAATCGTAATCTAATGCGATCTCAATTATCTTCCTACCATTCTTTAAATCTTCCGTAGATAAATACAACCTTCTAAGAAGAATATAACGTCTAATACTGAAACCCGTTACTTGATGAAATTTAAAAGAGCAATAATAAGGAGAATACCCCATGTAACGAGATAATTCATCTAATGAAAATCTCCTTTTTAAATTGCTCTCAATCCAATTAATCATCTGCTGTATATGTTCATTCATTTCCTTCACTCCTTATTTAAAAGTATAGGAGAAGTGCGTTTCTTTCTTTTGATATTTCTTGTGTTTTATAACATGAGCCTTTCTCTAAGATCTTTATAATCTATATATAAGTATTAATTTTATATTTTTTCATCTATCTTATTTTGTCATACCTTCTATTCATTTTTCAATTTAGCGTTAATGAGTATGTTGGCAACACCTTACTAATTATTAAAGGTCAATTTACATCATATTTCATGTTAAAGGATTTCAAAAATTAAACACGAATTTTATAAAATAAGATTCTTTTAATTTCCTAGTTAAAAAATTAAGGTTTGGAAAGGACGTTTCAATGAACGAGCTAGAAAAAGAAATACTTCAATTCATAAATGAACAGTATCCGTTTAATTTTATTAACATTAAGCCAATAACAAATGAGATGTATAAATGCCTCACAGAACAAGGTACATACTTCAGTAGAATTACAAACTACAAAACATATGAAGAACAGATAGAAGAAGTTATATATACGAATTTTTTACATCAAAATGGTTTAGGTGTTCCACCAATAATCCCTTCATTACAAGGGAATTTTGTAGAAAAATTCACATTAGACAAGGAGATTTTTGCTGTATTATATAAAGCTGCTCCTGGTATACATTTACCAAGGTCTGAATGGAATTCTAATATATTTAAAAAACTTGGTAAACAAATTGGAAAATTACATCGTATATCTAAAAGCTTTGAAAAGATTAAACCAGTAAAACATATAAACGATTGGTATGAAAATGAAGAATATAATTTTCTTAAATATATCCCTAAAGAAGAAAATACAATAAGAGAAATTGCATCTGACGTTTTAACTTCCATAAAAGAGCTACCAAAATCCCCTTCAAATTACGGCTTAATACACGGAGATTTATGGTTAGAAAACATTTTAGTCGAAAATAATTCAAACTTAACAATGATAGATTTTCAAGACTGCGAAAAACATTTTTACATATTCGATTTAGCCGTTCCTATTTATAGTGCGATAGAATATTCATTTGCTGGAAATGGGAATATCGTTGACTATGAGTATTCTATTACAAAAGCACTATTTGAAGGCTACCAAGAGGAAAATGAGCTACCAAAAGAGATGAAAGACAAGTTTCCGTTATTTATTAAATTAAAGGAGATTTTTGAATATAGCTTAATGCATATGTATTGGGATAAAGAAGAATTAACGGAGGAACAAGTACGGATAATGAATCTTTATAGATTAAAACTTGAAAATAATTATTCCTTAATAAATATGTAAAGCGAATGTTGTTTAACTATGTAACTATAGTTGAACAACATCCGCTAAAAACTTAATTGATTAGGAATGTTTTACATATCATCTTTTATTAGTTGTGATCCTTTTGCGTGCTGTATCTTAATTAATATTGCTTTATACAAAAACACTATACCTAGTACAGCGAAAATGATACTTACTGGAATACGGGCAATATGAGGAAGGTAGCGCGGAAGAAAGAATAGACGGACTCTTTCATCCACATCAAATATTTCAAAGACAATCGGCACTATACTTTGGTGCACTAAGAAAAAGATTCCCATAAACACAAGAAGAACAATAACGGCAAGTTTTTTCTTCGGTAATTCTATTTCTGTATTGCGAATTTTCTTTTTGTGATTATCACTGTTAATTTTCACCCCACTTTTCATTTCAAATAGCAACTCAGGGCCATTTCTTTCAAGTTTTTTGTAAGCGATACGCCCAAATAGCCATGCTAAAAACACTCCCGTACAAACCCCAGTCGGTACACCTAACCATTGTATGAATTGTATATGTAATGATGTCCCCAACCATACAACTAGTAACGAGGGTATCGTTGTTACTTGCACCATCAACAGCATGAGCCACGTGGTTATAAACATTTTACTCGCATTCATATCGTCACCAGATATTATCGTTCCTCTTCCACGGCGATGTGGATCAGTAATTGGAATTAAATTAACTACAGAAAATAAGACAATAAGGCCGACTGCCCCACCAAGTAAAGCTGGGAATACTGCAAATACCCATGGATAAACGAAAGTAAGTCCGCTAATAAAAGTGAAAATTATTGTAGTTAAAATTGCTACAGGACCAATAGCTATCAACCAAGCTAATTGACGACCACGCACGTCAATCCTTTCTGCGCCAGGTGTCACCAACGTTAACCATAACGCGCTTCCATCGAAACCATATAAATTACAAGCAAACATACTTGTAAATACAATCATAATTACTCCCGCCCAAGGCATTAAGTATGGTATATCCGCAATTGTAACTATAATCCCATAAAATACACCTATCCATATTCCCATCCGCAAGAAACGCCCTCGTTGTGGATCCTTCCCCCAACATTTTAGCTCCTTAGTTATGATCGCTCCTATTTTAGTTTCAAAAAAGATTTTAAAAACTTTTCTATAATGCTTTTTAGTAATCTCACTTTGGATTTTTTTAGAATCTCTCACTGTACTTCTAGTCAATAATGTAGTCCATATAAATAAAAGAAGTCCACAAAATATCGTTATTGCACTCAAGAAAACACTGGTTAATAACCAATTAGATTGACTTGCGTACTCAACAGCAAGTATTGTCCAACTAGATGGCATCATGTAAAGTAGCACGGTATCAGTAAATATTATTCTATTGATTACAGGAAGTGCATACCAGCCCACATTTAGAAATGCAATGATGAAACCAATGAACATCGCTCCCATTTCCATACCGACTCTTGATTTCATCGCCTCACCCATAATACTAACTATTACTTTTGATAACAACACTACAAAAACTAACTGTAAAATAATTGCCGGGACCGCAACTACAATTGCATATATACTAATTCTAGCTGCATAGATTAATAATCCTATGAAAGCTAAAAAACTAACCAGTGGGCCTACTCCTATAAAAGTTACACCGAGAAGCATCCTAGCTAGTTTATAAGAATTGAGCGGAAGCAACACAAAATATTCAGGACGTAATATTCCGTCTCCTCCAGTAAGCATCGGACCTATAATCCACCCTAGTGTCCAAATAGCGAATGTTACATATAAAATGCTTTTTGATATAGTTTGTTCTGTTGGATAAAAAGAAAAAAGTAGAATAGTTCCAATCGCTAGCAACAAACCAACTAATCCTGTCATAATAAATAACACTGCCCTGCCACGATTCATTGAATGTTTAAGTATTGATAACTTCATTTGAATTAAAACATTAACCAAGACAATTCCCCTCCTTTAGTGGCGGGTTTACCTACTAATCGAATGAAAATATCCTCTAGTTTTTCTTCACCACAAACATCTTCCATCTTTCCAGATGAAATTACTCCCCCTTGCGAAATAATCGCAACGTGATCACAAAGTTGTTCAACTAATGCCATGACGTGACTAGAAAATACTACAGAACCACCTGAACTAACAAATTTCTGTAAAATCTTTTTAATAGTAGTTGCAGAAATGGGATCTACCGCCTCAAACGGTTCATCGAGAACGAGTAATTTTGGCGCATGAAGAAGTGCAAGTGCAAGGCCGAGTTTTTTACGCATACCAGTAGAATAATTAATAACTAAAGTCCCCTCAGTATTATTCAACTCTAATACTGCAAGTAATTCTTCTGCCCGCTGAGCAACTTCATTGGCATCTATTCCTCTTAACAACCCCATATATGTTAATAATTCGCGACCAGTAAGTCTTTCTGGTAAAGCCAATCCATCTGGTAATACTCCAATCAACGTTTTAGCTTGTTTTGGATTACTCCAAACATCAATCCCAAAAACTTTAACGTTTCCGCCATCCGGTCGTAACAAACCAACAGCCATTGATAAAGATGTAGTTTTTCCTGCTCCGTTAGGTCCAACAACTCCATAAAAAGAACCACTTGGAATAGTTAAATCAATACGATTTACTGCAATAAATTCACCGAATCGCTTATGTAATTTCGAAAGTTGTAGCGCAGGAGCGGATTTCTCAAATTCGGTATTCAATGAAATTGATTCATCAGTTTTCATAAAACAGACTCCTTTTTTACTACTATATTCTTTGTAAGCAAAATCCAATAATTTTACTCATTTAATTACAATACTGAAGCATTAATTTATTTAGTAATTCATTGTTATTAGCTGACACCTTTTCAGTTAACCTAGCTGCAATAATAATAGGAGCCCATTGAAAGATCTCATCTCTTGATAAGCCCGTATTTCTGCAATATATATGTAAATACATTTCAGCTAATTCTACTGAAGCTTGAGCGTACAATAAATATGTACGAAATACATCTGCACGAATATCACCTGAAGTAGCATCTACCCAATCTATAATTTTCACATTACCATTACTGAGAATTAGATTAAATGGATGGAGATCACCATGACATAATCTATGTTCAAATTTGATTGCATCTAACTTATTTAATATATTTTCCTTTTGTTTTTCATCCAATTTATGTACAGATTTAATTTGTCGTTTTAACTTTTCTCTCATTGATTCCATATCATCGATATTCACACATATAGCATGGATCTTTTTTTGCTCATTAACACAAAGTCCGATATAACGCTCTGCCTCATTTAAATTATTAAGTAGGAGATCACCAACACTGTCCCCTTTTACGTATTCCATAATAATTGCCTGTCTATCGTGTATCTTTGTCACTTCAAATACGTTTGGAATTGGCAGCCCGCATGAATAAGCATATTTTTGTTTTTTTGCTTCATTCATAGACTCTGTACCTGGAAGATATTCTTTAAATAACTTCACAATCTTATTATCATACAGATAAATTTCCGCTGTATTTCCTTTAGCCATTGGCTTACCTAAGTTCAAGTTTCACCCTCCTTAAACCATATAGTATTCTACACTCCTATTTTAAATTCACTGCAATGTTAGGAAATCCTTCTACTCACATAAATCCTATTATTACAAAAATCTCTGAAATGCTAAAAGAAAAGTACGTATCGAAAACAGCCCTATAATTTTTTAGCATAATTATAGGGCGACTTTAATGATGTTGATAATTTTTTGTTTCGTTTGACTTAAATAATTGTTATTTTTAGTAGAAATTAATATACCAATCGGGATTTTAGAATTAAAGTCCTTAATCTTAAAAGATAGTATTTCTTCATTCAAAATTGTACCTTTCGGGATAATTCCTATCGCATTTTCAAAAAGCATTTCTGGAATGAGGTTTAAAGCACTACAATTATAAACTCTTTTAAAAGATAAATTATTTTTCGCTAGGAGAGAACTTACAGATTGATACGAATAACAATTACTTTCTCCTACAATAACTGGATAATCTATAATATCAAATGCTTCAACGGATTCTTTTTGTAACAAAGGATGCTCGGGATTATTCACTATAAATTCAATCTGTTCATCACATATTGGGGTGAATTTTACCTTTGATTTATTTTCATTATTTCCGCACACCGCAAAATCAATCTTATTATGTTCTATCATTTCTGATAAAATTGCTGTATTTCCCACTACAAAATCACAATGTATATATGGTTTTTCAGCATTTAAAAACTTTAATATTATTGGTATTAACCTTTTAGCAACGGATTCTAATAGACCTATTCTCAAACTCCCTTTCTCTTCATTGCTAATACGTTGTGCTTGAGTTATAGAATATTCCCAATGTGTTACTAAGTTTTCTACTTCCTCTGCAAAAAGTTTTCCTTCTTCTGTTAATCTTGCATCCCATCCTCTTTCAAATAACAGAAAACCAATTTCATTTTCCAGCTTTTTTATATGTGTTGTTACTGTTGATTGTGCATAGTTTAATTGTTTAGCAGCTTGTGAAAACGTTCCTTCTTCAATAATTTTTTTAAATGTAAGTAACTCTTTCATTTCCATTTCATACACCATCTTCATCGATTTTATTGATAATTAGTTAATATATTTTCAATTATACAAATAGAAATATTGGAAGTAAAATGAAATCAAAAGGAAAGGAGTACTCTATTATGCCATTTGTTACTGTTTATCATCCTGAAAAATTATCCGATAATAAGTTATTAAAAAATATAAGCAATCAAATTCACCATTCGTTAATTAAACATTTCAATATTCCCGAAAATGATTATTTTCAAATGTTTTTACCTTATCCTTCTCATCAACTTTTTTATAATTCATCTTATCTTTTAGAAGGTTCATTAAAACGATCCAATAATATGATTTATATTTCTATTACATGTGGACCTGGAAGAACAATTAATCAAAAAAAAGATTTATATAAAGCTATAGCCACTAATACAGCTAATATTCTACAAATCTCTACTGCTGATGTTTTCATTACACTACACGAGACACCTATGGAGAATTGGTCATTCGGTCAAGGAATAGCTCAAATGTTAAATTAACATAATAACTAGGCTTTAATTTTCCTTAAAACAAAATAAACTTACCGCTTTCTATAACTATATAGAAAGCGGTAAGTTTATTTTACTAGGAATATCCTCATGAAACTCTGGTGTATACACAATAGAAAATGAATATCCCTGCTCAATAAATGATACTTCATTATATTTACATTCAAAGGGAACATTATTTTTCTTAAAGTTATTTTGGATGCGCTGTAAAAATGCTGGATCCGGTGTTCCAAAAGAAACGTGTACTTTCGGTGGCAAAGCTTTCATCGCGATTGGAATCCAAGGTCGCTGCCACCAAGTCGCGACGATATATGCAGTGCCACCTATAACAAAGTTAAAAATATCCCCATCTTCCATCGTTTTCATATTTAGATTTGATTTTAACCATTCCGTAAAAACAGGTACACTTTTAACAGGAAGACCAATTTCCCTTACGTATAAAATGTTTAAAGGTGAGTGTGGTACTAATACATCCTCTTTAACATAACTATGTGCGATAATTTCGAGTAGATTTCCATCTCCGTCTTTAAAGTATAAATTGAATAGACCATTCTCTTCACCAATTACATTTCCATTTTGCCATTTCACAATGAGTAATCCAGAGTCCTTTAACCATCTTGCTGTTTCATGGAATTTTGAATATGAGATTTCAAAAGCAAAATGTGCAGGTGCAATTGGTTCATACACTTCTTGAAAACTAATTGTTGTATAGGATGTTACTTCAAATTGAATGAAGGATGCTGTTTCTTTTTTTATTGGAAAAGATAATATATCTCTGTATACTTGTTTTACTCCTTCTATAGAAACTGTTTGTAGTTTAATATCTGAAATGTGTGTAATCATTATAATAAACCTCCAAATTTATTATTTCTATTAGTATTGTATTTCAAAAACTAACAGGAAAAATCCATCTGGAGATTGAAACTTTAATTAACAAACTACTACTTTTGTATTAGAACTGTTACGTTAACATTTTCAGCCAATGCAATACGATCTGAATTTTAAACAGTTTGTAATTGGTATGAACGACCACATCAAGATATAATGAATACCATCTTAAGCTAAAAGGAGTGTTGTACTGTGACTCAAAGAATTTCTTATTATGATGCTGCACCTGATGCTATGAAGATTATGATGGACATGGAAAAATACACAAAGCAATCACCAATTAATCAAACAACTAGAGAGCTTATTAAAATTAGAGTTTCTCAAATCAATGGCTGTGCTTACTGCTTAGATTTACATACATCTGATGCACGAAAAATGGGAGAGACTGAGCAAAGAATTTATTGCTTAAGTACTTGGGATGAATGCACTTTTTATACAGCAGAGGAAAAAGTCGCTCTTGAATTAGCTGAACATATTACACTTATTCCTACTAAAAGAGTTCCTGATTCCCTATATAAACGAGTACGTGAACATTATGATGAAAAACAATATATTGACCTTGTCTTGATTATTAATCAAATTAATAGTTGGAATAGAATTTCTATCGCGATGGGAAATACACCGGCAAAAAAATAACACTTTAAGCAAACAACTTACTCAATACGTTTTATTACATACACTTCAAAAAGGTTGATTCTAATACATTACAAGAATCAACCTTTTTAAGTTATATTGGACTTTACCAATGTTTTCTTATTTCTTCTACTATAACTTCCGGATAATCCCAATGTAACAGATGAGTAGAATCTGGGATTAGTTTTACTGTCGCTCTCGTT
Source organism: Bacillus sp. ok061 (assembly GCF_900108285.1). Lineage (NCBI taxonomy): Bacteria > Bacillati > Bacillota > Bacilli > Caryophanales > Bacillaceae > Bacillus > Bacillus sp. ok061. The sequence goes on from NZ_FNUW01000024.1 coordinate 10,228, forward strand.
CTCTCACTAAAAATACTCGCTGTCTTCCCTCTATATTCATCCCAAATTTCTGGTACTGTAGCACGAAGTAATATTATATTAGATGGTAACCCCTCATATATATCCATTGTTTCATCCTTGTGCATACCTCTTACGATATTACCAGCTGTTGTACCCCTCGCATGCCAACATACTTTATTATCTATTTCTATACCAAGATCCTTAACTGCAAGTTCTAATAATGGAGACCACCTTGTATACACTTCTTTTTCACTTTTAAAGAAATCATCCCAACTATCAAATACATACTCTTCAAAGTCCTTTTCATAATAAGCAATTTCTTCTTCCAAGGTTTCTTCTTTAAACCTTTTCGTTTGGTACCCTCCATCAATAAGGATACTCCCTAATACCTTTTCTGGATGATTTAACAAATAAAATAACGCTACAAAACTTCCCCATGAATGTGATAGAAAATAGAAGTGTTCGATTCTCAATTCATTTATTATTTCCTTTAACCAATTTGCTAAATTGTGCATCTCATAATCTTCCGTTCTTTCAAAGGGCGGTGTTTTACCATGTCCAGGTGCATCAGCGGAGATAAATCTATACTCTTCTTTTAATTCCTCAGCAATTTCTATAAAACTTAAACTCGTACTACCTAATCCATGTAAACAAAAGATAACGGGCTTGTCATTATTCCCCCATTCAGTAATATGTACATTTATTTTTTCATTGCTAATATAGTAACGTTTCAAAACATTTATCCTCCATATTTTGATTTTTTAATTTACACTTTATTTATTTCTATTATTTTCAAGTATTTCCTGTATTCTTTTCCACACAAAAAGCTGCTTTTCTTTAAATGAAAAGCAGCTTTTACACTAAAATATATTATAATTTAACAGCAATAATCATAAATCTTTTTGAATTAGTACGAATCCCTTTTTCAGAACTATACGTATCAATGAACTTTTGTAAAATAGTAAAATCCTCTTCCTGTTCTCCGAATCTAGGAATAATAGGGGTATGTTTTAATAAGAAAATGAGATCTTCAGACCTACTGTAATAATCAGTAACATCATATTCACGTACTTGCACGAGATCAAATCCTGCACTAATAAGTGCATTCATATACTTTTCTTTTAAAGTACCATCCCGTTCACCTAAGCATTGTCCTCTACCAAATGCTTCTTTCAGGTTTAATTTATCATTCTCACTTACTTGTTGTGTTAAGAAAAAGGCACCCTTTTTCATTACTTTTGCTAACTCAGATGCCAGAAACGGGGCATGACAACTTGAAGCAATATCAAAATGTGCATGTGGAAATGTTAAAGCTTCAGAACCCATTTGAAGAAACTCAACATTTTGTACACCTGATTTTTTCAAGTTAGAATGTGCCGTTTCAATCATGCCGTTAGAATTATCAATTCCAATCAACAATTTAGCTGATGATGCTATGTTAAGTACATTTTCTCCTCCGCCTGTACCAACATCAAGTAAAATATGTGATGGTTTACACCTTTCTTTTACCTCACTATAAAAGTCCCATGTATCTCCTACAGTTTCACATTTTATTTTGCTAAAATCCCATCCATTTAATCTTCCTACTTTATCATAGAAGCTTTTATACTCTAATTCGTTCATCTTATTACTTCCCCTTTTTAAAAATAAATTAAATATGTATAATAACCTACGACACTCCTTAATTATATATTATAAAATACAAATTATTAAAACAACATTTCCCTTCACACTACAATAAGTTTACATAACATTTTTATGGTTTATCTTTATCTATATATTCTAAATGCCCTCTTCCCCAACTACACATACTATCCAAAACAGTACTGACTGTTTTTCCATGTTCAGTTAAGCTATATTCTACTTTAGGTGGTATTTCTTGATAAATTTCGCGTTTTATTAGTTGATCTTGCTCTAATTCACGTAATTGCTTCGCTAACGTCCCTTGAGATATATCTGGTATCAATCGCTTTAATTCACCAAAACGTTTCATTCCATCTGTTAGCAAAATAAACAAAATGAGTGGCTTCCATTTCCCACCGATTATTTGTAATGTTGCTATTACCCCTTTTAACTTCGGTTCTTGTAAATCCATTTTTCTCACCTCTCCTCAGATATCATAAAGTGAAACTTTAATAAGTGGGGGTTTTGTTCATCCCACACTGATTATTAGTTGAACCAATCGGGCTTTTACGGACAATTGATCTCTTACCTAACTTCCTTGCATTTTCCTAACTTTGAGGTGAGAGTTTTACTGCCCGTTAATGCGGGATAAACCATATTTAGAAATTTTTCCTATTACTTATCCGCATGTATAGCGATTAGTACGAAATTTGCGACTATGTACATATAAAGTGCGTACTTTTCACTTGCTCCCTTTTAGCGAATAATAAAAGCATAGCACAGTTAGTTATATTCTAAATTTTTTATTAAAGGAGTGGCTAAAATATGTCTATTACTACATTAAAAGATAGTCGTATCGTTATTATTGGCGGGAGTTCTGGTATTGGATTAGCAACAGCAACACAAGCAATTAAACAAGGCGCACATGTTATTATTGCCGGACGCTCGGAAGAAAAATTAAAAGTTGCTCGAGAAGTAATAAATAACAATCATCTTCAAACTTATATATTGGATAATCAAAATAAAGAGCAATTACAAAATTTTTTCAAGATAGTTGGGAACTTTAATCATTTATTCACACCGGGAGCCTCTTACACACTTGGACCGATTACCTCTACAGAGGAAATTGCTGAAAGTAGCTTCATCGGAAAGTTTTGGCCTCAATATTATGCCGTAAAATATGCAATTCCTTTTCTTTCAAACTCTGGATCGATTGTATTAATGTCTGGTGCATTTAGTCAAAGACCACTTAAAGGGGCACCTGCTTATGGAGCTTGCAATGGGGCTATTGAAAGTTTAGGGAAAGCTTTAGCTGTTGAATTAGCTCCTAAAAGAGTTAATGTTGTTTCTCCTGGAACGATACAAAGAGAGAATGAACAAAACGAAAATAGACTAGCTGCTTATGAATCTTATAAATCTCTTTCTCTTGTAAAAAGGCCTGGCCATAATAATGAAATTGCACATACTGTTCTATATTTAATGCAAAATAGTTTTACTACGGGTAATGTATTATTTCCAGATGGAGGGTACACATATCATTAAATTATTTAAGACAAAAGCCCCTTGTTACGATGGCTTTTGTTGCTCATTTAAACATTGCTGAAATTTCCAAATAGATGATTACATTACTTTAGTACCAACTGGTTGGTTTTTAGATGATTCATTACAATCCGCTCATTTTGTACATTTGCAAATAAAATTGTGCTAGTAGTTGACGAATCGAATCTAGAAGTAATTTGTCTTGAGATTTACGGATAAGTTTACAAAGAAAAAAGGCATATAAATAATGCCTTTTTTCTTTATCATCATTTAACTGGATAACAAACTTCTGTAACCCACTTATTAGGATCCGATTCCATCGCTGGGCTCACATGATAAATATTAAACATCGGGCCTGCTAATTTGTAACCCTCTGTCTCAATCCATTTTGCCGCAGCTTCATTTACAGCTGTCATCTGTTCATAACTTCCATTAACTGTTATAGAAGCTACATTGGTTGATTTCATATTTTTAAATGTAACGTCTTTTGTATTTTCGTGCTTACCTAGAATACTTAGCTGTATTTCTATATCTACATCATTTTCTTTGTATTCACGATCATGGAAAACCGCAATACTATAACTCGGTTGGGCAATACTAATATTTTTCATTTGAATTTCTTGCATTAATATACTCCATAAATCACCTTCGCAATTATACGATGGAATAATCTTTCTAACACTAGCTACAGTTCTTTCTGGAATTTCTTTTATTGAAACATGATAATTCATCTCAACAACATCCTCTCTCATCGTTTTCATTGAGTCTTCGAGGAGACGTAATTGTTTTTGGAGGTTATTCATGTCTTCTTTAATTTGAGCACTACGATTTAAAAATTGCTCTTTTATGCTATCTATATTATCGCATTCTATTATTTCTTTGATGGTAGCAATATTAAACCCCATAGCTTTTAATGTTTGAATTTGATTTACCTTTTTTAATTGGTCAGCTGAATAAAATCGATATCCACTCTGCTCATCGACTTTTACTGGTTGTAATAATTCCACTTTATCGTAGTGTCTCAACATACGTATGCTAATGGAAGATAGTTTAGAAAAATCCCCTATTTTAAACATGATTTCCTCCTATAAATTACATCTACTTTGAAGCTCAACTTCATCATAAACAATGACATTATGTGAGGGTCAACTGTTTTTAACGATTTAAATAACAATTTAACATGTTATATTTATATAATTAAAAACCCATATTCCTGTTTTTATGACTACTGCAATTGACAAAATCATCACTAGTTATTTTTCTCAAGACATTCATAAACCGCCATCATATCTCGTTTATCCAACTCACGAATACGATTAAAAATTGGTATTTGCCCAACAGCTTCTGTTAATAAGCTTTCATTCACAACATCACTTACTTTTCCAGTTAACCACGTTTGTACATCCACGCCCTCGACAACTTCTTTTAACCCTTCGTCATTAATACCACTTGCATTACAAGTTACACATGGAATTGTTAGTTTAAAGACACCATCATGTAGATTATCTTCGGTTATCACTTTCTTACCTTTACAAAATGGACATGGATTACTTTTTTTAATTTTATTAATTTGGGTAACTAATTTTTTGTATCCAAACGCTTCGTATACATACGTAAGTTTTTTATATTTACCATTTGTGAAATACTTATCTATAATGTTTTCTCTCGTTTCATAAACATTAGGGAAATCACAAACAGTTACTTGATTATTAACACTAATGGATTCGATATTTCCTTTTATTTCACCCCAGAATGGTAAAACATTTTGTAACACCATTTCATAGTTTGAAAAGCTTGCTTGTTCTAATTCAAACATTTTCAATGCAACTTGTGCTTTTCTTGGCAATAAAGAAACATCTTCTGTCAATACCATATCGCCACCAACAATAGACTTCAATTTAACAAGTGCCGGTAAATCACCAACTGTTTTCAATACTTCATTAATAGGCTGATTAATTATTTCACGAATATCTACGTTACCAAATTTAAGTGGTTTATGATGATTTAAAACCGTCCCCTCGCAAATTGGACATTTCATCATTTTTTTTGAACTTTTAATTTCTTCTTTAATAGGTGCTTTTGAAATAACAATATATCCACCAATAATTGTATTAAACCCTACCCATGTTCTGCGTGTCTTTCCTTTTTTATCATAAAATGATTTTTCAAAATATCCGTACCAAAACGTATGCTTTTCTTCTTCTGACATATCATTATAGCTCTTTGACAAATCGTGACCAAGCTCATTTTTTATTTCTTCGAATAGAAATTCTATTTTTTCATGCTGATAAAATTTTAATACCTTCATGATTTCTTGATCGAATAGCCCATCCCAAAATGGAACACTTTTATCTTGAATGGCAATATCTTTATCAAAAACTTCAATTTGAAGACGTCCAGAACAAGATGGACAATGATTGTCCTGTGAATAGAAATCAAAACTTCTCGTATCTTTATTAATTGGATGAGCAGCTACAATATGATTAATTAATCCACCAATCTCATATAAGAAACTATATTGACTATATAAATGTCTTTCAAGATCAATAGCAATAACAGGTGCGATTGTATCAGATTCATATTCACCATAAATTAACCTAGCCATTGATGATAAACTTTTTAAAATACCGCCCTTATAAACGTTTTCGGCATTTTTAAAATAGTTAATATGATTCCCTTCTAAATAGTGAACTCCTTTTTTCTGCGTAAGCATTGAAGAGATGTATATTTTCTCTGTGCTATTCACATTACTTTTTTGACGATAGTAATCCTCATGATTAACAACATCCAAATGCTCTACAGATTCATTCTGCCTTTTTCCAAAATCAACTATATAATCAGAGCTTTCTAACATGTAACGATTATGCTCAATCATAATGATTGAAACTGATTCATCTTGCAGAATACCTCTAATACTATCGATAAATTGATTTAAAATATTTTGTGATAAACCTTTTGAAGGCTCATCAAAAATGAATAATGTATGTGGATTTCTAGTGTTTGCAAATAATTCTGAAACTAAATGAACACATTGAAACTCACCTGTCGATAATGTTTGTGTTTTTCTCTCTAATGTTAAATAGCCAAGCCCTAATTTAATTAGTAGGCTCAAACGTTTATAAGCGATATCTTCATTTGGAAGTTCATCAATAATATCCTCAATCGAGCGCTCAAAAATATCATCAATGTCTTCACTATACTTTGTGAGTTTCTTTTTAATATCTAGGAAAGTTGCTACAGTTGATCGACTTGTAATTGATTGATTTCGGTCTTGTCCCACCATAACTAATTTATCTTTTGGATATCGTTTCAAGAAATCTGTAGCTAGACATTCATTGACAAGTGTAGATTTCCCACATCCTGATTCTCCTGTAACCGTTACAAATCTGTTTTTAGGAATTTGAAACTCCGCCATTTGGATATTACGGCAATATAAATCATAGAATGTATAATATTCTGTTGGTATTTCTTTATTTCGATCCCACAGTATTGACTGTGGTCTTGGTGATTCTTTCACAATTTTCCCGCCATATTTTCCGCTACCAGGTCCAAAGAACAATTGCTCATCAGTTGTATCTAGTACCGTATCTGAATGATCAATAAGCCAAATTTGATTTTTACACCCTAATCGTTTAATCTCTTCTAAAATTTGTAATAAAGTTTCCTGATCAAGTCCAACTGAAATCTCATCAATAATAATTACAGCATTTTCACTTACTGCCATGAATTCGGCCAAATAAAGTCGTGTTAACTCTCCACCTGATAACGTACCCATAATTCGATTTAATGTTAAATAACCAATGTTCATATTAATAATATTTTGCAGTATATGCTGTTTTTCTTCACTAATATTTAACTCTTTTGCTAGTGAAAGAATAGATTCAATACTTAAATCATTAATATTTGAGATTGAATGTGGCTTTTCCAACAAATCAATTTCATGTTGTTCAATTTCTTCACTATAACGTTTTCCCTTACATTTTTTACACTCAACATTTTTTGTAGTACCACGGCCTTTACAACCAGTACACCAGCCTAATTGATTATTAAATGAAAAGACCTCTGGAGAAAGATTAAATACCTCAGCAAGTTTTTCCCGAACCTCTGTAAAAACACCAGTATGAGTACCAATCGTTGAACGCGGATTAGACGAAATCGATGATTTTCCTAGAAAAAGTACTAATGGCATTTCTTCCATCTTAATAGCACTAAAATTTGTTTCCATAATGTTAGGAAATAAATATTGATATTCAGCCTTTGGTAATAAAGAAACTAATCGTTTTTTTGACTCTTCACCAATTGTTTGGCAAAAAGTTGTTTTACCCGATCCAGATAACCCAGCAATTCCAAACGATTTATTAAACGGTATAGTTGCATCTAATTTATTTATGTTATTAGCAATTAATTGATTTACTTTCATATTAACCTCTATTCTTATTTATTCACAAAAGCATTTTTAAAATATAATAATTACATAATGAATATTACCTATTATGCAATTATCCTCTCATTTCATGAATCTTATCCTTGTATATTTCAAACCACTGTTGCCATTCATCTTTAGAAAATTCTTTCTCTTCTCCTTCTAAAACGTAAGAAAAAAGATTTAAACAAATATGCCAACCAGCTATATCTCTCGGTGTATGATCTGTTAATTCATTAATGTACTCTTTAAGGAATAAAAGAGTACTATTTTCCTCTTTATGTATTTCAAATCGGACACGGTCTTTATCCCAAGTAAATTCAAGTACTGAGTTTAGTTGACACTCTAAAATATCAATGTTTATGAATGAACCGTCCATCATGTCGAACTTTATTATTCCACCAGTTTTAAGGCTTTCAATCTGTAAATTGGACATCCATTTTTTCAGCTTACTGTTTTCTGTTAATACAGACCAAACTTCCTCTACCGTATATGGAAATTCGCGTTCAAATTTTACAATATATCCACCAGTTAGTTTCCCAATTTCAGCTATCATTTTGATTGCCTCCTTATATAGAATATATGTTCTCATTTCATTTTACACGAATATAAATATAAAATAAATATTTATGTCAACGAAGTGTTAATTTAAAGTGAATGACGCTGAGAAAAACTTAAATATTTTCTAAATCGAGTTATATAGTATTGAAAATTAAATATAGATTTACGTACAAATAAAAAAGCCGCATTTGCGACTTATGAAATCATAGGATTAACTCCTTTTTTGGTTGAATGATTAGCGCTTAATCGCATCGACAATTAGCGATGGAAAACCAAGTTTATCGCCTTTATTTCTAGAATCATACCTTTTCGAACGGAAAATAACACCGTCGTTTGCATCCCATTCGTTGTAATAAAACTGACCATTTTCATCACAATATTCAAGTAAAACTACCTCGAATCCAGCAGTTTCAAACATTTTCGTTAATGTTTTATAATTATGAACGATTTTATGACTTGCTGCTGGATGATCTTTCGGACCGGGTCCCCCTATTTGAACTATATTTTGATATACCTCATCCTGAAAGAATGCATCAGGGACTCCGCACCGAATATGACCAGATGGTTTTAAAAATTCATAACAGATTTCAGCTGCTCTTACACCTTCTTCAAAAGTAAGGTGTTCCCATACATGCTCAGCTAAAATAGCTGAAATAGAGTTGTATTCAAATCTTTCTTCCCACGTAGCTTTATCTAGTAAGTTAAGTTCATCTTCTTGCGTTTGAATCCAGCCTGGATTATTATTAAACACTCCAGCTCCGACAACTACTTTAATTTCGTCTTGTTTTATTGCCACCATGTTCACCTCTTAAACATTTTAATTCATTAATATATTCTATGTTTACTATTATCCTTCCTCCTTCAACAAATGTAGTAACATGAGTCCAGTACAATACCGAACTCATGCCCTAAAAACTCTCTAACGCAACAATCTGTCTAACTCTATAAAATTAGTTCATAATATACGATTTTTCTTACAGAAATATAGCACACCAAACATTAGCATAATACCAATTACGTAAAAAATTGTTGTTCCGCTCCCACCAGTATTAGGAATTCCCCAATTATTCTTCGCATTTTTCACTGTTATTTTTTGTGTCTTTACTGCTTCTGTAATTTCTATTTCTATTGGATCTCTAAGTAACATGTATCCGTTCGGTGCTTTTATTTCTTTAATCGTATACTTTCCAATTGCTAATTGGTTGGAAATTACCTTTCCTTTTTCATCCGTTATTAATCTACTAACTTCTTTCCCTTCTTTATCTAACACTTGAAATACAGCGCCTTTTAGCTTTAATTCACTATCCTTATCATCAACTTTTTCAATTTCAAATTGCCCAGTCGGATCTGGCAATTTCTTATTTTCTATTTTAATTTCTACTACTGTATCTTTTTCTATTTTTACAGCTATTTTATCTTTTAATAATTCATAACCTTTAGGTGCCTCTATTTCCACTAGGGTATAGTTTCCCATTGGTAAGTCCTTTGATATCATTTCTCCTTTTTCATCTGTTATTAACTCTCCAACTACTTTTCCTTTTGCATCTTCTATATGAAACTTTGCCCCTGCTAGTTTTTTATTTTTATCACTTATGTCTACTTTCACAAGCTTCATTTTCCCCATTGGATCTGGCAATTTCTTATTTCCTATTTTAATTTCTACTTCTGCATCTTTTTCTATTTTTACAGTTATTTTATCTTTTAATAATTCGTAACCTTTAGGTGCTTCTACTTCCACTAAGGTATAGTTTCCTATTGGTAAGTCTTTTGATATTACTTCTCCTTCTTCATTTGTTACTAGTTCTCCAACTATTTTCCCATTTAAATCTTCAATTTTAAACTTTGCTCCTGCTAGCTTTTTATTTTTATCACTTATGTCTACTTTCACAAGCTTCATTTTTCCCATTGGATCTGGCAATTTCTTATTTCCTATTTTAATTTCTACTTCTGCATCTTTCTCTACTTTTACAGCTATTTTATCTTTTGATAATTCGTAACCTTTAGGTGCTTCTTTTTCCACTAAAGTATAGTTTCCTATTGGTAAGTCTTTTGATATCGCTTCTCCTTCTTCATTTGTTACTAGTTCTCCAACTATTTTCCCATTTAAATCTTCAATTTTAAATTTTGCTCCCACCAATTTTTTATTATCATTATTACTATCAACCTTTTTTATTTTTACTTTTCCTGTACTAGGCTTGTTCCAATGTTTCCAGTTAAATTTAAAATTGTGAAACTCAAATCCACCAGTTTGTTGTACCGCACCAACAAATGCTTGTCCATTAATCGAACCGCCTTTTGTTTCTAATACAGCATTGGGAGCAAACACACTTCCAACAACACCATATCCTTCTGTTGTGATCTTTTTCGCATTAGGAAAAACCCAAATCATTTTACTGTATAGCTCAGTAAATGGTGAATTAGGAGAATAGGGTTGTGATGTGGGAATTATGTCCGTAGCCCTTCCAATATTGTTCTTGTCATATAGAATAGCCCCATTTTTAAATGTAACCTCTATCGCATCCGAATACATTACAATAAAATCTTTGTCCTTAGCACTCGGTAAAAATACATCTCTTATATCTAAATTAATTTTCCCTGTCAATTCTGATGAAACATAAATATTAGGATTGTTTATATCTTTTCCGATTCCATGACTCATATTTGGAATTGGGGTATTCGTTTTATATTGACCTGCATTTTTACTGACTTGGTTTACTATATTGCGAAATTCATTAAATTTCGCGTCAATTTCTAGTTTTTCTTTATAAACGATACGATCATAAGAAGATTGTATGATGCGATCTGGATCACTCTCTTTTGTCATTACGACTATTCCGTTTTGAATGATAAAAGATTCTTCTCTTGATTTCTTAAATTTTCCAGACAATAACAAAGACGGATATCCCTCATCAACCCATTTTTCACCTACTATATTAGATGTTCCCGCTGCAGCACCTACAATCGTATACCCAGATGCATCCATGTCACCTTGAACTGCAATTGCTCCTTCAATGTCGCCACCTACTGCTTTATGGTTACCAAAAACAACAGCATTATAACGCGATATATCACCTAGACCTTCTAAGTTTGTCGTGGATCCATATGCTTCTTTTGGTACATATACGACAAAACTTACACTTAACATTAACAAAACAATAAAATGAATAATTACCAGCTTTAATCGTAGCCTCAATTCCTTTGTTCCCACCTTTACCGTATTTTTTCTATAGTCGAATAAAATAAAATTTTTATCAATGAGGATTTACTTCATCCCCTATATACCTTCTTTACTTATCTCTGAATTTCCGGTCCCATTGCCCATTAATGCAGGATAAATACATTCTATCGAGTAAACCTTTTCTTATAAATTACGACTAGAAACACACATAACAATAGGAGTGGAACTATTACAGTCCACTTATTAAACATAAATATCTCTGTACTCACTTTTTGTTTTTCTTTCTCGTTTAACTCCACACGCTCACCTCGAACTAGCAATCTATTGGTGTTTACTCCATAAGGCGTACACGTAATTAAAGTTGTATAATCTTTATTTTCTACAATTTGTAGATCGTCCGTTTCGTATGGTAACACTACTTTAATTTGATCTACTTTATAAGCAAGAACTTTGTCTAAAGAATGAATATAAAAAAGATCTCCTTCACTCAACTTATCTAAATCTGTAAATAATTTTGCTGATGGTAAACCACGATGCCCTGTTAAAATAGTATGCGTATTTTCTCCACCTACCGGGAGCGAAGAAAAATCTAAATGACCTATCCCGCGACTCAATACTTCCTCAGAGGTCCCTTGATAGATTGGCAGTTTTATATTAATTTTCGATATTTCAATATATCCCATTACATCTCCTAAATTTAACGCATCAGCATACGCTTGATGATTACTTTTTTTTTCAGAAAATGGATCAGTAAATGTTTTCGTGGAAGTTTGAACTTGTTTATTATATTCGGCTGCTTCTTTTTCCCTACGTTCGACTTCTTTCTTTTGTAGCGCTTTGATCTTCTTATCGTAAGAGCTAATCTCAGAATAATGTGCACGAGTCGCCAACCAATTACTAATAGTAGGATATAAAAAAATACCTAATCCAAATAAAAAAATACCCCCCAAAACAAGATTTCGTTTCATATTTCCACCTCTGTATATGCTTAAATATCGAAAAGAGGGAAGCATTTTGCTTCTCCCCTTTTCCCATAGTTACATGTTCCTAAAATCTTAATTATTAGCAAACTTTTTTCTAAAGAAAACAAATGCCACTGTAACCATTAACGTAAGGCCTATTACAGTAAAAAGAGTCGTTCCTATGCCACCCGTTACCGGAAGAATCCATCCACTTTTATTATTTTCAATCGTCAATTTAACCGTTTGATTATTTTCACTAATCTTTACATCAATGGGGTCTTTTAATAATTGATACGATGCTTTTGTACCATCTTCTTTTGTATATGTTGGTGCTTTCGTTTCAAAAATATGATAGTCTCCATATGGAATGTTAGACCATTTAATAACACCATTTTCATCTGATACACCTGTTACTTCTTTTCCTGCTACAACAACTATTTTTCCATTTTTATCTTTAAGTACAAACTCTGCACCTTTTAATTTATTCTTATTAGCACCATCAATTTTTGTTAACTCAATTATTCCAGTTGTTGGAACAACAACTACAGGTTTAGATTCCTTTTCTCCAATTACATCATTTTTATTTGTAAAATGTATTTTTGCTGTATTTAAAATTTCCGAACCAGATGGTACTCCTTCTTTTACTTGAGATTTAATTTGCAAATGAAATTCTTTTTTACCATCTAATTTTGTGAAATCTTTTACTGTAGCTGTTACTTTTTGACCTTCTATAGCTACCTCTACAATGCTTGCATTTACTTCTGCTCCATCAATTTTCACGATTGGCTTTCCTTGAATCACTAAACGATTATCCAAAGTATCTGTTACCACATATTTTTTGTATTCCTTAATGTCTTCTGGAATTAATGTTTTAATATCATAATTATAATTAGTTAACGGATTGATTGGTAACGCTTCCAATTTTCCGTTAATCTTTTTATCAATTGTTGGTTCTTCATAGTTTTTCACTTCTAATTTAACTACTGTACCAGAAGTAATAGTTCCATCTTCATTAATTGTTCCGGAGTTCTTAACAAAAAACTCACGTTTAGTTGGATCTATTACATAGCCTTTCGGAGCTTTTGTTTCTTGGAAATAGTATTCTCCATACTCCAATCCTTGCACTCGAATATGACCATTAGCATCTGTTGCTAACTCTTTTTTCACTTCTGTACCGTCTTTTTTAAATAAAGAGAATACTGCACCTGCTAATGCTTTTTCATTTACACCAGTTTTTATTAAATCCACTGCACCACGTTTAATCTCATTTTTGGGATACATGTGAACATCATAGTTTAGCACCTTACCCTCTTTATTCGTTAATGGAATATCCACTGTATACGTATTTGGATTTAAGTTAACATGTGGAGGGCCTGCCACTTCTTTCACTTCATAACGTCCTAGCGGAAGATCTTTTAATACAGCTTGTCCGTTATCATCTGTTACTACTTGATTTGGAGTGGCTCCCATTACAGGTTTCACGTCTTCTTTTACGATTTTCCCATCGTTTGAAATTTTTTCAAAAGAAGCAACCCTTTTCACTTCAAACGTTACACCTTTTAATGGTTTCGCATCTTTTGGCACCTCTTGATTTGCAGAACCGTCACCTTCTAGTCCCTGCGCTCCATCTTTTTCTTGTTCATACTTATGAATCGTTAAAGTACCTTTAGATGGTGAATCTGCCTTTACTAATACACTAGACCATGTAGAAAATGTTAAGAAAAACACTAAAAGCACACTACATATTTTTTTCATTTCTCTTATCCCCTTTACTACTTCTATCATTTTAAAAATCTCTTTATTACTATTACCTTCTTAAAAGCAATAGTGTGCCAAGTATCAGATTTAAACGAATAACATAAAACATAGTCGTCCAACAATCCATTGTTTACAATCACTTATTCACTTTTCTTATCTTCTATTATTACGTTGTCTCTCCGCATGATATATGTAATTTTCTCCCCTAAATTACTACTTATATCCCTACTTCAAGAATCATTACATTTGTTACATAATAGCTTTCACTGCTAATTTCGACTAGTCACTTACTGTCAATCCATTCATTTCTCCCTTCCTATCCCTATTTAAAATCCAATCTTAATCATTTTTTAATACATATAAGTAATAACCAACAAATAAGTGTGACGATTCATATTTTACGCTACTGCCCAAAACTATTACCTGTATATTCAAATAATATGTGCTATATATGTTAAATTATGGTATTATTCTTAGAAGTTTATAACTTTTATTTATATTTTTTATTAATAAAGGTTTTCCCTTTCTACTTATGAAAAAAGGAATATATGTTTATTTAACTATTACGCATAACTGTAAGGAGGAAGAATATGATTAAAAAGCTCAGTCTAGTTGAGATAGAGTACATTTGCAATGTGTTTTTCCAATCTTTTGAAATTCCAGTTTGTTTTTTAGATTGTAACAAAAATATTCTTTTAGAATTCACATCAAAAAATGATTCACATTCGTTGTATACATCAAAAATAGAACAGTTACATGTGCTTTTTCAAAGAAATGATACATATAATTCCCCCATCTTCAGAACTCACGAACATCTAGGGCACTTCATTTTAATTCACATAAAGAGCGATTATATGGTGAACGGTACTGTTATTATCGGGCCCTTGGCACATGTAAACTTTTCTACAAGTAAAGCGGATAGTAACCTTAATTTTATTCCGAATTATAAAAGAACAAGAGACCATTATTTCTCATTGTCAGTCAAAGATCAAAATTTCTTTATAAATATAGCAATATTGTTCTATAACATTCTCTATACAAAAAATTCAGATGTAAGCACCTTTTCAAATAATAGTGACTCACTTCATATAAGTCATAGCAGAATCTTAAACGAAGATGTATATATTTCAATGCAAAAAAGCGAATCCATTTATCATAATTTATATATAGAGCAGCAACTACTTAGGTCTATAGAAAACGGGGATAAAGAAACCGTACTCAAATATTATTACGAATTCCAACAAGAGACTCTTTCATCTTTATCTTCATTCCATCAATTACGACGTCATAAAAACATTTGTATTTCATCCATCACGCTCGCTACTAGATATGCGATAAAAGGGGGACTTCCATCTGGGATTGCTTACAAAATTTATGATTTACATATTCAAAGAACAGAAGATTTAAAAGACAAAGAATCTGTTTGGGATTTATTAAAAAATGCTTTCTGTACCTTTGCAGACCGTGTAAAGGCACAAAAAACACAGCAACATTCACAAACTATTGCTATTTGCAAAAACTATATTTTTAAAAACATTTACAATCCAATATCTGTTAAACAACTTGCTAAATTTGCAAATGTGAATTCAGATTATTTATCTATATTATTTAAAAAAGAAGTCGGTATTTCATTAATTGAGTACATTCAACGTGAACGAATCGAAGAAGCAAAGAAATTATTAACTTTCACCACCTATCCCTTATCAGACATATGCGCTTCGCTTAATTTTAGCGATCAAAGTTATTTTACTAAAATCTTTAAAAAATTCACCAATGAAACACCTGGTAAATACCGAAAATCTCATGTTGTCATTTAGAGTGAAACTTCCATTAAAAAAAGTGTTTTCAGTAACTCATCAATGGCAGATTAGAAGCACTCCCATATTCATGAACTATAGAATTCATGCTATTTTCAAATCAAAAAACACGTTACTATTCTTTTATTTTAATGAGAATAGTAACGTGTTTTTTATGTAATGTAGTTCAGTAGACAGAATAACATCCAACTGCAAATTTTTACAGAAGTCAAATGTACCGCTTAACTACTAAAATCTTAATAAGTAAAAAATCCATATTTCATTTTACTTACTTTCTACTTTATTTCTTCTGGATAATGAACTCTTTTCTTCAAACGAATAATCCCTACTATTATTTTTGTATCTTTCTAAATTTGCGAACCAAAGTGAGTACTGTACCTGTAATAATCATTAATATGCCGATTGCTGCACTGTTAGTGGTACTTACACCCGTCTTTGGAAGCTCCTTATATGTATATTCTTTTTTATCGGTATTACTGTTGTTTGAGATATTATTCTTAATTGTTTTATTTGCAAGGCCATTAGCTTTGCTAGTTTCTTTATGTTTCACTAATACTTTTTGTACTGTATTTACCTCATTACCCACGGAATCTCTAACACTATATAATATTTCATAAGTACCAGCTTTAGTTATATCTATAGTTCCTTCATACGCTACTTTAGAAGTAAGGTCCCGATCCTCTTTATCAGTAGCTGATACTCCTACCCACGGATCAAATTGATCACCCTCAGTAATTGAAGTTGTAGCAGGTACTTTTAGTATTGGTTTTTCATTTGTAACTTCTTCTCTAACTTTGACCGTTACAGTTTGCTTCGCCGTTACTTCATGACCTTTAGAATCTGTTACCGTGTATGTTAATACGTAAGTACCGGCTTTAGTTGTATCTACTTCACCATCAACTGTGATTTTAGCAGTGAGATCACTGTCTTCTTTATCTATAGCTAATACTTCTTCCATTGGAACAAATGAATCTCCTACATGAATTGTCGCTTCAACAGGCACTGTTAATTTAGGTTCTAAATCTGATATTTCTCCATTTCCCTCTACAATTACAGTCTGTGTAGCCGTTGCAGTCTTCCCTTGAGAATCAACAACCAGGTATTCTACAATGTATGTACCTGGTTTTGAAGTATCTACATCGCCTTTATGCTTTACTTTATTTGTTAAATCTCCATCTTCTTTATCAACAGCTTTTACATTTCTCATTGGATCAAACGTATCACCTACACGTAGTGTAATCGTAAACGGTACAGTTAACTCTGGAGCTTGGTTTTCTGCTGTTTTTTCGTTTTCTTTCACTTTTTCTATAATTTTTGCAGCATCAAAAGCATTTTGGACTGCTTGAACTTCAATTGAGTTCATTCCATATTTATTAGTTGCCACTTTAAGACATGCCAATCTCAATTCAGAGAAATCAGAAGTCATGTTTAATTCATCATTATTTGCATAATAGAAAATATCAAACATTTTATCTTCACCAATACCATTTACATTTACACCGTTATGAGTACCACCTTGTGCAATTAAATACGCAACTTTATTAATAATACTTGAATTAAAATGAACGCCTCCATAATCCTCTCCATTTAAATCATTATATTTACTATAATCATCAGGATACGGTAGTCCTTCTGAAAAATTAATTGCAGTTGGATTTTTCATATTACGAAAAGTCGATCCCGTTTGTTCTCCTATTGTCCAGTTAAATTCCCCATTATTTATGTATTTCTCTATAGCCGTTCCCATAATATCAGATAATGCCTCGTTAATCGCCCCAGATTCTCCTGAAAATTCAAGGTTAGATTCGCTAGATGTAACTGCATGTGTAAATTCATGACCGGCTATATCGAATGCTTTTACCATAGGATCTCCATATAAAAGCATACTAATGTTATTAATATTAGTACTAAATGCATTCTCCCAATTTTCAGGATCATTTGTTCCTCCAGAATCCCACGCATGTACAACTGAAACTACTTTTTTTCCCTTATTATCAAAACTATTACGATTATATTTTTCTTTATAAAAATCATATACCTTTGTTGCTAAGAAATGAGCGCTTACCGCCTTTGGATCATTAAATGTCGTTGAAGTGCTAGTTGCTAGTATACCAGGATAATAACTTTCTTCATTTGTAATATCTCTATAATTTACATCATATGTCTCAATTCCTTGTCCTCTTGTGTAATCAGCAAGCGCATAATTCCCACTGGTCTGTTTAGAAATACCAAATGTACGAGTTACGCCTAAATCATCTTTTCCTGTTCCAGTTAATGATGTGAAATTGCTAGTTTTATTTTCCTTAACGGATTGAACATACTCTTCACTTATTTTCAAACTTGATTCTTGTACCATATCTTTTAACATTTCACCATTATGAGCATTCACTAAATAAGTTCCAGATACATAATTTGGTGTTGTAGCAGCAAATGTAACTTGATATGCATTGCTAGCCTGCCCATGATTTTCATCAACAAAAATAACCGCCTTAACTTCTGGCTCAGAAATAAATTTAGTGTCGTTTCCGTACTTTTTATAAATATATTGTTTCGATTCTTCTTTTGATAAATTAATAGGTTTCTTTAAATTTTCTTGTGTTAAATTTTGTGCGCTAGCTCCTGAAATGCTTTTAATAATACCTTTTTTATCAACGTGAGCAGTCAACTGGTGGCCATACACTTCTTTTCCTTCATATATTTGTTGCATGCGCACAAGTGTAGTTCCATCATAAGAACCACGTTTTTGAAGAACCTTGTAATCTACTCCTGTTTCTGCACTAACTTGTTTTGGAGACAAAGCATGATCCGTATTTTCCTTAAGTGCATCTTTCACTACATTCTCTGGTGCCTTTTGTGATGGTTGTGTAAGATCACCTGTACGGAACGAATCCTCTTGAATTTCTACTTGCATTTGACCAGGTTCCTCTGCATGACCTACTCCATATGGTGTTACACTTGTTAAAACGAATCCTGTTGTTAATGCAACTATAGCTATTTCTTTTTTATTTCCCATGATATTTACCTCGTATAAATTCCTATTATTTATATGAAACTGCTAAAATGTATACAATCAATTCCTAACATAAAAAGATGACTTTTGTAATCAACAAAAGCCACCTCTTTAATATGTAATATCCCTAAAATGTTTTTAATACATAATTTCTATACAAAAAAGCATTCATTAACGAGCATTTTGCAATACTTTTATTAGGTCATTTATATTTTCAACTTTCTGCTGAAACTGATCAAGTCTGCTATGTAGCAATGAAGGATTTGTATCTTCAGTTGAAATAACTTGTTTTAATTCGTTTTCTAATTTATCATACATACTAAAGAAATTATCAAATTCTACACTTATTAGCTCTTCATTTTCGCGATAGAATCTTTTTGCTTCTATATAAGTCATATATGATTTATTTAAAAATCCTAATGAAATTAAATATTTAGAAGTGTTTTCTTGATAAATAGCAATATCACACGCTATTTTAATATCAGAATAAGTCTTTTGAACAAGACAATGCAATTCAAAAATCTTAAACTTTAATCCATTATTCATTTCATCCCCTCCCATCGTATCTATTCTACATAAAATTAGAATATTATACAAAGAAAATTATTAGCATGAAATTGACAATTAAAAAAATAACTTAAGGATAAACAAAATCCCTCGCATTATAAATTATAGTTACGGAGCATTTACCAACATAACAGCAAAATAAAAAGCGAAAAGAATAAATCTTTCCGCTCTTAGAGTAATAAATACATTTCATATTGTGCTAAAGAATTCTTTTCAAATCTACATTTCTTTAAAAAACCCTCCAGTAAATTATTGTTAGGAAACCCAATTGATAAACTTGATAAATGTAATTCTTCTCTTGCTACTTGTAATAATGTCATCCCAACACCAATATTTCTATAATCTTTGTCTACGAAAATAAAACTAATTTTACCTTGTTCATTTACACATAGAGAGCCTTTTAATTCATTATCGACATATGCACCATAAAATACATTATTTGTTTGTTCGATATAATCAACATCATTTTGCCAATTTATATGGAAGTTTAACCATTTCTGAATTTCATCTTTAAAAGTTGGAAATTCTAATTGTTTTACTTCAATATCCTTACAATCTTTATTCATTATTTTAGTCAAATCATTTAAATTATAATAAGAAAGATCGTACACTTTTACATAGCCCAACTTATTATAAAAATGAATCGCCCGGTCGTTCCCTACAATGACTTCGAGAAAAAGTTGCTTACATCCATGTTGAAGTGCCTCTTCTTTATGCAGCTCAAATAATTTTTGACTCACACCAATACCGCGATAATTAGGATGAACCGCTAATGTTCCGCAGCGCATAGTCTTTATACTTTCATAATCCTTTATACCACCAAGTATTACGCCAACAGATTTGCCTTCTTCTAAAGCAAGAAAAGAATGTTCTAGCAAGTTACCTTCTGGCCCAAAAAAACGGTGTATAAAATCTCCTTTTGAAACTTCCATTTTAATAATGTAATCTGAAAATCCCTCTTTAAAAGCTTCATATACTAAATCAATATTTACTTCACTACACCTTTTATATTGAATCATATAAAATTGTCCTCCAATTGCTTGTATTAAACTCAACATGTAAGCATATAATAAATTCCATCTATTATTAATTTTATCTCTTAATTTGAAATGAACGGACATTTCCCTACATATAACTCACTATTAATTTGTTTTATAACAAACTATCTATTATTTACTACATTAATCTCATAAACACGTAAAAAAGCAATTAAATGCTCACATGCTCTTTCGCATGCTAGCATTTTAAAGATTTTTTGTTCTTCTTTCGTTTTATCATTTGCTTGATCTGAAGCAGCTTTTAAACATAGAAATGGTTTTTTATTTATTTGACACACATAGGCGAAAGCTGCTACTTCTTGATCAACTGCCAATGCTCCATATACGGTATGGAGTAAATATCTCATTTCCGAACTACGAATACGTTGATCTCCTGATAAAAATGTACCGAAATGTATCGGATCATACGATCGTATTTTTTTTATTCTTCTTACAAGTGATTTTGTTGTTTCAATAGGTGCTGTTCTACCGTTATATAAATTAAAAACATTTTCCCCTGAACCAGCAGCAGTAACATCGTGTTGTATTGCGTTTAGTGCGACTACAATATGACCGTTTTTCACCTTGTTTGATAAACTTCCGCATATTCCTGTCATAAACAACTCATCTGGCTGAAACTCACTAATTAACAATTGTACACAACTAGCGCAGCTTACTTTACCAACACCAGTAACAACTGATATAATTTCCAGCTCATTAATAGTATGAAAATGAAATTCCCAAGCTGCTCTTTTTTCAACACGTTCACTCGGATAATGTTGATGCAAATACGTCAGTTCTGGTTCCCATGCAGATACAATTGCAATACGTTTCATTACACGCTTCACTTCCCCTATTGTCATTTAAATAAGTTATCTATACTTTCTCGTTCATAATCTGGAATCCATTCTTTATATTTCTTATATAAATCTCGTATTATTTCTTTATTCTTCGCAATTACTTCACATCCTCTATCATCATACATAAACATGACAATATCTTTCGTTGCATTTATGAGAAATACATCTGGATAAGAAATTCCTTTTTTCCGTCCAAATCGAGGATACAAATCAGAGAAATCCTCATGATTAGCAGCTTGTATAAGCGATTCATATTTAATATCTTCCGCAAGACATTTTAAAGAAAATTGATATGTACAATATAAAGTGAAACTTTAATCAGTGGGGGTTTTGTTCATCCCCCACTGATTATCAGCCCTCACCAATCGGGCTTTTAGGGGCAGTTGATTCCCACCTACCTTCTTTGCTTTCGCTGAATTTTGAGGTGGGGGTCTTACTGCCCGGCAAATAGCGGGATAAATCTGCCTCTTCATCTTCAAATAGAAACGGTAACGTTTCTTGTCTTATATGAAATCTTAAATCTCTTTTCTTAATATATTTATTGTATACATTTATTTTCTGTGGAGTTTTTGTGTTTTCCTTTTTAAATCTATAAACATTTGTCACTACAAACACTACATCTTCTTTTGAAAATATGTCTTCAAATAAGAATTTATTATATGTATATAGTTGAGAAAAGTATTCCATATTTAAATCGTCGGTTCCTTCTACAATTTGATATTTATCTTTTCCAAAATCAAAATGCAAATGATTTCCCCACTGAGAATATAAGTACGGTACTAATGTAACTCCTGGAAATGTTTGATTCATATATTCTTTTAATTGCATTTTTTTGTCCCTTCTACTCTACAATTTCTTTTAAATACCAATATGCTTCTTCTAGCCACGGATGCATAACTTTCAATGTATCTTTCCTTTCCCACAAATATGAAATATATACAAAAGCAGCTTTTTCTAAAGATTTTTCCAATCCTTTTTTTATTTCTATTAAATATGGTGGTGTCCCCTTTTGATCCCATTCTATTTTATCTGCAACAAATAAAACTAAATCCATCTTTGTTGGGTGTTTACGCAGTGTAGTATGACAACAAATTGCATCTAATACTTCTTCATCTTCTACTTTAAATATTTCTTTTGCGATTACTCTCGATAGTTTTTGATGAATAATCATAGGAAACTTTCTTTCTGCTTCCTCTATTTCTACCCCAAATTCTTCAGCAACTGCAATCCACTCCTCGTTCGGAAAAATGCCACTAATATCATGTAAATATCCTGCAATTGCTGCTTTTTCTTTATCTACGTGAAACTTTTCTGCAATCTTTTTTGCCTCATTTGCCACACGAATTGAATGTTTATATGTAAACTCTTTATTATATTTTAGTAGAAAATCTTTAATATCATTGTCTATTTTTCCAGTTGGAGTAAATGAATATATATCATTATATAACATAGAAAATCCCCCTTATAACTAACTTTCATTATAATGCAGAATTTAAATATCTTTGTTATTTTATATTCGTTATTAATCTTTTTACTCCTTTTTAATACGTTACATGAAATTTTATACAGAATCATTGCTACAAGTACATAAATGTTTGATATTATAGTAATGTTGATGATTTGTAAGGAAAGGAACTACAAAATGAATAAAAACATATTAATTATTGATGATGATAAAGAAATTGTTGAATTACTTGCTGTTTATTTGCGAAATGAAGGCTATAACATTTATAAAGCTTATGATGGCGATGAAGCATTACAAAAGGTTTCTACATATGAAGTTGACCTTATGATTTTGGATATTATGATGCCAAAACGAAACGGATTAGAAGTTTGTCAGGAAGTACGTGAAAATAATACTGTACCAATTCTAATGCTTAGTGCAAAAGCAGAAGATATGGATAAAATATTAGGTCTTATGACAGGTGCCGATGATTATATGATCAAACCATTCAATCCATTAGAATTAGTAGCTAGAGTGAAAGCTTTACTACGAAGATCATCTTTCCAAAATGCTACTTCGCAAAAGAATGAAGATGGTATTATTCGTATTCGCTCTGTTGAAATACACAAACATAATCATACTGTTAAAGTAAATGGAGAGTATATTAAACTAACCTCTATTGAATTCGATATTTTATATTTACTTGCGAGTAATACAGGAAGAGTATTTAGTTCAGAAGAAATTTTCGAACGCGTTTGGAATGAAGATGGTTATGGTTCAAATAAGACGGTAATGGTCCATATTAGCAACTTACGGGATAAACTTGAAACAGTAATGAATGGAGAAAAATTGATTCATACTGTTTGGGGAGTTGGCTATAAAATTGAGAAATGAAGCATTTGATATATTAAAAGATATTCCTAAATGGAAACTTATTTTTTGGCTCTTATTAGCTATCACACTCACTCCTATTACTGAATTAATTATTTATCGCCTCGTTACGAGTGTAATTGAGAGTTCACTTACTCTAACCGAACTTGGTAAAGAATTCATTCGAATTTTTGGTTATGAAAAGTATAAAGGGATTAAAGAGTCGTTATGGATGATGATTGTTTCTTATTTGTTTTTATTTTCTATTTTTTCATCCTATCTTTACATTTTTTATCGTCACGAGAGAAAACTTTACTATGAAACTTGTATTAAAAAAATGATAGAAGAAATTCGTTATATTGCAAATGGAAACTTCAATCATAAAGTTTCTATTGTAAATCATAATTATCTGGAAGAGTTAGCAATCGGGGTCAATGAAATTGTTGAACAATTAAAAGTCTCAATTGATGAAGAAAGACAAGCGGAACAAGCCAAAAGTGAACTTATTACAAATGTATCACATGACTTACGCACTCCTCTTACTTCTATAGTTGGATACGTAAATTTAATCCATCATGATAATTATAGAGATGAAGTGGAATTGCGATACTATATTCAAGTCATTTACGATAAAGTAACTCGTCTTAATGCATTAATGAATGACTTGTTCGAATATACACGTGTTCAAAATAAAGAATTAAGCCTGTATTCTGTCCCCATTGATATTGTAGAGTTACTTGGACAATTAACTGTTCAATTCCGAATACAGGTTCAAGAAGCTAATATAGAATGTCGACCTTCTTTCCCATCTCAAAAGCTCATGGTATTAGCTGATGGTGACAAATTAGTGCGTGTGTTTGAAAATCTTATTATAAACGCTATCGCTTATGGAAGCGAAGGTCGCTATATTGACCTTACTGCTTATGAAAGCAATAATATGATTACAATTGATATAACAAATTACGGACAACCTATTCCTAGTACGGATTTACCTCATATTTTTGAACGTTTTTATCGCGTTGAGAAATCACGCTCTACAAACACTGGTGGATCTGGACTTGGATTAGCAATTGCAAAAAGTATAGTCGAATTGCATAAAGGAACAATTGAAGTATATAGTGATGACGAAAAAACAACTTTCACTGTAAAACTACTCCCTTACAAAGGTTAATATCACAAATAAAAAGTTCAATTTCTTAACATATAAGAAATTGAACTTTTTCCATTAATTACAAAAAATAAATAATCCTTTATAATTCTTTAGAAATTCTTTACCTTTTCTTTCTTCCTAATTAAGCATTCCTTTTTACAATACTATTATTGATGTCATAATAGGAGGATCGCTTATGCAATTCTTAAAAAAATTCGCTATTTTATTATTATCTTTTTTCATTACTGCACTTATCGTTTTATATTTTTACCTTTATGTAAATGGTCCGATTATTCAAGCTAAATCAGCTATTTTAATAAATGCTAATTCAGGTGAAATTGTTTATAAAAAAGATGAAGAAACTCCAGTACAATCAGCTGCTTTATCTAAATTAATGACAGAATATATCGTATTGGAGCAACTAAATGATAGAAAAATACAGTTAGATGACTTCGTACAAATAAGTAACGAAGTTTTCCGAGTAGAAACAAGTCCTATACAAGTAACATCGAATGACAAAACGACGGTTCGTGATTTACTTCATGCATTGCTACTGGCAGGGAATAATCGTTCTGCACTCGCTCTCGCAGAACACATTGCTGGAAATGAAGATAACTTTACAATGTTAATGAATAAAAAAGCAAAAGAACTAAAGTTATTACAACCATCTCCATTTCTAAACTCTACTGGAATTAATCATGATACAAATAAACAATCAACTACAACAGCAATAGACGCAGCTAAACTAGCAGCACGATTAGTAAAAGATTTTCCAGATGTATTGAATATTACGAAACTAACCTCTTACCAATTTACCTTCAAAGATTCCCAGGTTTTCAATACGAATAAAATGATATATTCCCTTAATGAAAACATTAAACTTCAAGGTGTTGATGGCTTACAAACTAGTTTTTCAACTAACGGTAATTATAGTTTTGTCAGTACAGCAAAACTAGGAGATACAAGACTAATTTCAGTAATATTAGATGCAGATGAAGAAAACATTTCATTTATTGAAACAAAAAAGTTGCTACAGTATGGTTTTGATCCTTCCTCGTACTCTGCACTCCAAGCTTTTAAAGACACCCTTACATCGTGGACAATATTGCTTCAGTTTAAAAATTTAATTATACAAACTATAATGATTTTTTTAATCATTACCACCTTAATGTTTTTACATATACGTCAGAAAAAATCCGAGGATTTCAATTAAGAAATCTTCTTATATATAAAAACCGACTTGCGTTTGAGATGCAAGTCGGTTTCTAATTCTATAATCCTTTTCCAATCAAATTTGCTGAAACTGGTTGCAAGTTTAACTCCCTCGCCCATATAGATAGCTGCCCAATATTATGAATTTCATGTACAATTACATGTCTTAAAACTTATGCTTTTTGAGGCATACATCCATCTCTGTTCCCATTCATTGTGTTCGTTTATTTAGTTTAAATAGGTTAATCTATTAATTCTATTAAATCCAACAATTTAACTATTACATATTAAAGTTTAATCCATATACTATAGTAGATTACTACAAAGGAGGCTTAACTATGGATAGTTGCGTTGTATTTGTAAACGGACAACCTTTTTTAGTTCTTTCGGTAGCTGGTATTGAAATTGCTAGATTAGAGATTTCCCTTCAAGTAGCATTAGCTCTAAGAGTGCTTGGGATACCAATCTGTGATTAATTACCAAATTAATAAAAAAAGAGGGCATTAGCCCTCTTTTTTTATTTTCTTCTCACCTTTTCTTAACAACAAACAAAATTCAAATTTGATTAATTATAAAAAATTAAAGTATATGAACGTTACATGAAACACTTGCTAAGATAGCTGTCCTTCACACTATTTATTTCGCGACATTATATAATCAAAGCACACAATGATTAACTTTTTATACGTCTTATTTTAAGTGTGCTAGCATTCTAGGCTAGATGACCATGACTGCAAAAAACCTTCAAGTTCTCGTTTATATAAATCAGATAACGCTTTCACTTTTTGAATATCTTTAAATCACGGTTCTCTATCTTCTTCTCCTTGAAGAGCACTAATCCAACTATACTCTACATCTACAATATGAAATAATGTTTCTAAAATACCACCAGTTTGCAAAGTAAATCTTCCTCTGAAAGTTGTTCACACCTCTTAAACCAATCATCTCTTACTTGCCAATTATATTAAAATAAAGTATACACATTTATCTCTCCCTTACTTCAATTATCCACCTAACAGCATCTGTTATACATTTAACCATTGACAATCACTTCTCTTCGGCCAAGTTCCTCGACAGCGTGATTAATTATTTCACTTACAGATAAAGAACCATCCAATATGATATCTGAATTCGGCTTAACAGTATGAATTGCCTCTAAATAAGCTTTTCTCGCATATGTCATGTAATGTTCCAAATCATTATGTATTTCATCTATTGTACCTTCCTTAAAATCTCGCAAAATCCTTCTAGCCATCGCAATATCTAAAGGCGTATCAATAAATATAGTTACATCAATGAATTTTCGCATCTCACTATTTAAGTATGCAAAAGGATAATCTACAATAATATAGTCTAAGGTATTATTTTGTATAAGTTGCTCAATATCATGAATTAATGGTGTTAATACCCACTCATCGTAATTCGCCCCATCATCAATCCATTTACAAATATCAGCAGGAGAGTTATCAAATGTATAACTATCAAAATATAGAGCTTTTGAGTTTTTAAACTTATGCTTTAATCTTTCTGTAATTGTAGTTTTACCTCCCCCCGAAACAGCTGCAATTGAGATTATTTTTGTTTTATTATCCACTATACCCACCAAGCCCCTTTTGTTAACATAATATAATTATAAATTACTATCGTTGCTACTTCTTCCATTCATATTCTAACATACTCATTTCCCATAAATTCCAATACGTTTCTCCTACTCTTTTTGACTCTCTTAATAAGCCTTCTTTTACAAACCCTATTTTTTCGTAACATGAAATGGCCGATATATTAAAATCATACACACCAAGAGTTACTCTATGTAGTTTTAATTCGTCAAAAGCAATATGAAGTACTGCTTTCATCATATTTTTTCCTATAGAACGTCCTCTCATCTTCGTATTACCAACTAATACTTTTCCAATTCTAGCCGAATTATTAATATTATCTATTTGCCCAAGCGAAATGTGACCAATAACGTCTGAAGTCTCTTCATCTACCACTTTGAAAGCGAGTGTATTTGCACTTTCTAAATACTTCTCTAATTGCTGTTCGTCTAAAGGGAATGTGAATGCATTTCCTGACCATTGTATTAGAAATTCTTCAGAATTAATCCAATTTATTAATTGTTTAAAATCAGATTTTTTAAAGGTTTTTAGCTTAATCACTTCCATGCTCCTTTCGTACATCATACTTTATAACCTCAAACTTATTTCTATATAAAGAATATATTCTCCTTTTATATGAAATTAAAATAAAGCCATTCATGTGAATGGCTTTACAAAAAAGCAGCATAATTATGCTTTGTTTGCTACATCAATACCATTAAAATCAAAGTCAGCAGTAACCGTTGTAACAGGTGGGAAAATTGCTTCAATTTTGCAAATGGAAATAATTACTCCAACCGATCCAGGAATAGCTGCAAGCTTAACTACATCACAACTTACAGACGAAACAGTACCTACATAAGTACGTCCCTCTGTGTTAATTTGAACTGTTCGATTAATTAATTTCTTAAGTTCATCTCTAATTCCTTGTACACAAGAATTATCACATTTCTCATGCTGTTCTTTTTTACACTCTTCGAATACTTCCCAACAATCATCTTGTTTACATGTACACTTCTTTTTACAATTATTAAATCGAGAACCCAATACCTCACCCCCTAATCCTTTCTATTAGTAAAGTATGTCCACTAGCTTAAAAGGGTACGAGGCAAACACATAAAAAGAAAAAAACAAGCAATTGTACCAAACTTTCTTTTCATTATTCATTATAAAAACAGACCTCTCCTAATTAAAAGCTTGTTTAATGAGCGGCCGTGAATTTAGTCCTACTCCATTTAATGTTTAGACACCGCTTTCTAAAACAAATCTTTTTTCTTTTAAATAAGACGCTCCTTAAAAACGCACTAAATTTTCCCATTAACTCACATATACATAGACTTTATTTGTGGATTTTTCCTTTGTTATTGTGAAATATACATTCAAAAAAGCGTACTCGAAAATAAGATATTATTTGTAATCAGAACGCTTTCTTCAACAAATGTTTATTAAAAAATACCATAACTAGTAGTAGTTCCCTCCACTATCTCTTAAAAATTACCATAGTTTGTATGAACTCTATATTGAGTAGAAAACACTCTATCATATAAAGATAAAATAGTAGGTTAATAAACAAGCCATTTTTTTATTAAAACATAGAATAATATGAACACTATTGAAAGGAGGTAGAAATGAATGTCCTGGAAAAATGATTGCTGGAGTTCTCAGAAAAAGCATTGTTGTGATGATTGGTGGAAATCTAAAGAAAAGTGTCATTGTGATGATGATTGGAGTTCTCAGAAAAAACATTGTAATGATGATTGGTGGAAATCTAAAGAAAAGTGTCATCGTGATGATGATTGGAGTTCTAAACGAAATAAGTGTCGTTGTAAATGTTTCTTTATTTGTTGCCATTGCAAAAGAAAAAATTGGTAATATTTTTAATGTCAACTTAAAGGAAAGAATATGTCTTTTGGAACCGATAAATACTAGAATGTATTATACAAAAAGCTGACTGAATATAGTCAGCTTTTTGTCAATGAACACATAAAGATTTCAACAGACATATATATTTACTGATTAAGTGGGGTATTAAGAAAAAAGAAGTTAACTCTTATAAATCGATTTTTAATTACTTCACATACGTATAAAGCTTTAGATGCTCTCATTAATTCAGACGAATTTACCAGCATTTTCACCAAAAAATTCATGGAATCTTTAATTAGTCGAGTACTTTCATTATCTTCAGGAGCCCCACAGACAATCGGGGTTTCTTTTATTTAAATAAAGATTTTGTTTAAATTTTACAAAACTCACCTATATCAAAATATCTTCTAAAATCCCTATTGAACATTTATAATACTTTTAAACGGTTTAAATTCTACGATCAGTAATGGAGGCATTTTAATGGGAAACATCCCAAAAGTATCATCACACCAATCAAATCCTAATATACCCTCACAGCAAGTGAATCCTAATACCCAACAAGGTAGTATAAAAAAAACAAGACGCCGTATTATAACTACTTTGGCTTTTATATTACCTATAATTTTTGTCCTTCAATATTCTCTGAATAATCAACAAGAAATGATTAAAGAAAAACAGATCACACTTAATACGGAGCAACAAAAATTATCTTCTATAAAGAAGGATAGTCATTCCCTTAAAAATGATGTTAAGGCTTTAACAAGTAGTGAAGAAGAAATTTTAAAATTCGCAAGGAAACTGTATGGATTTTCTAAACAAAATGAAACTATATTTCAAATAACTGAATAAAATTACACGGCATTACCTAAAAGGCGATTTGAAGATAATCGCCTTTTTATATTTAATTTCTAAAGGAATCATACTAATCTCTCTTTCTATCATATAACTACTTTGTTTAATTTGTTAAAATACAACCGCTTGTCCGTTTCACTTTGCTCTATCATTACATTTACTATTAGTAATACGATTTTTAGAGGTGATAAATAATGGACGAGTTTTTATCTTTTGCTGCACTTAATCCGGGTTCTATTGGACCTACACTTCCACCTGTTCAACCTTTTCAATTCCCTACCGGTCCCACCGGTTCTACAGGAGCTACTGGATTAACCGGATCAACTGGACCGACTGGGCCAACCGGATCAACCGGATCGACCGGATCAACCGGACCAGCCGGATCAACTGGACCGACTGGGCCAACCGGATCAACCGGATCGACCGGATCAACCGGACCAACCGGATCAACTGGACCAACTGGACCAACTGGACCAACTGGACCAACTGGACCAACTGGATTTAATCTTCCTGCTGGACCTGCATCTATTACCTTGACTTCTAACGAAACCACAGCATGTGTATCCACTCAAGGAAATAATACTTTATTTTTTTCGGGTCAAGTATTAGTAAACGGTAGTCCTACTCCAGGGGTAGTGGTCAGTTTTTCATTTAGTAACCCATCTCTTGCTTTCATGGTTCCTCTTGCTGTCATTACCAATGCCTCAGGTAACTTTACCGCTGTATTTCTAGCCGCTAATGGGCCTGGAACAGTAACCGTTACTGCTTCACTTCTTGATTCTCCTGGAACAATGGCTAGCGTCATTATTACCATTGTAAATTGTCCGTAATAATTTTATTTTTAAGAACTAAGCAATTTCTAATAAAAAGAGCACTGATTTATAGTGCTTTTTTTTATCATTTGGATTTGCCTTTCAAATTAAATTTCGTAACAACCTATTAAAATAACGCTTTTATTGAATTTCATCCTTAACAAAATTTAATTACTCCAATGAATAAACATGCCACAGTATCGTATTTTAATAAAAACTATAAAACAGACATACTTAACACTAATAGTAGAATTTTTCTTCTTCATCAACTTCACTCCTTCTCTTTTTATAAACATAAAAAAGGAGCTCTATTTATATAGAGCTCCTTTCTAACTTTATAATTTACTAGACTGTAACCCCTGAATAAACGGAACTACTTCAGGATTTACAAGCGATGATAAATCACCTAATTCTTTTCCTAAGTAAGCTGCTTTAATAACACGGCGCATTACTTTAGAATTACGTGTTTTCGGTAAATCTTCTACAACGTGGATGTCTTTAGGACACAACGCTTTTCCAATATGAGAGTTTACTAAACACATTAATTCTTTCTTTAATTCTCCTGTGAATGTTACATGATCTCTTAATACTACAAAACAATGACAAACTTCACCTTTTACTTCGTCAGGTACACCAATTGCAGCAGCTTCGATTACATCATTATGTTTCACAAGAATAGATTCATATTCAGCAGGTCCAATACGTTTACCTGCAATATTTAACGTATCGTCTGAACGCCCTGTGATGATATATTGTTCACCATCGTAAATGACCCAGTCACCGTGGACCCATTTATTTTCAAAACGCGACCAATATGTGTTTACGTAACGTTCATCATCTTCCCAGAAGCTTTTCGTCATACCTACCCAAGGTTTCTCTAAGCATAATTCTCCGACTTCATCTCGAATTGGTTTACCTTGATCATCCAGTACGACAGCTGCCATTCCTGGTAAAGATGCGTTAAAACTAATCGGTGCGATTGGCTTAATAAGAACATTACCGAAAATCCCACCAGAGATTTCAGTTCCACCTGAGTAGTTACAGATTGGGACATTTCCTTTTCCAACTGTTTCAAACAGCCACATCCATGGATCAGGATTCCAAGGTTCTCCTGTTGATGCGAATACTTCCAAACTCTTTAAAGAATGTTTATTGACATACTCATCACCTTTTGCCATTAATGCTCGTATTAACGTTGGTGAAATACCTAGATGAGTAATTTCATATTTATCAACTGTCTCCCATAACCGGTCTGCTTC
This sequence comes from Bacillus sp. ok061, assembly GCF_900108285.1. Taxonomy (NCBI): domain Bacteria; kingdom Bacillati; phylum Bacillota; class Bacilli; order Caryophanales; family Bacillaceae; genus Bacillus; species Bacillus sp. ok061. The sequence goes on from NZ_FNUW01000024.1 coordinate 42,623, forward strand.
TGGGAAGTCTGGAACACCTTCGTACATAACCATCGTTGCTCCATTAATGAGTGAACCGAATAATAGAAATGGCCCCATCATCCAGCCCATATCAGTTACCCATAATACACGATCACCTTGTTTAATATTCATTCCGAATCCTGCATCAAAAGCTGCTTTCAAAGGAAATCCTGCATGCGTGTGTACTGTTCCTTTCGGCTTACCAGTCGTTCCTGATGTATAAATGAGCATTAATGGATCATCACTTTGCATTTCTTCGGCATGTATAAATGGTTTTTCTTTTTCTAGCGTACTCCAGGAAAAGTCATAGTTATGTGGTGTAAAATCATTTCCTGCATGACGAACGATTACCACTTTTTCAACAGTTGGGCAATGTTCACAGGCTTTATCTACTTCATCTTTTAAAGAAACAATTTTTCCGCGGCGTGAAAATCCATCTGCGGTAATAATCATTTTTGAACCTGCCGCTTGCACACGTGTCATAACTGCATCAGACGCAAAGCCTGAGAATATTGGTGAAATAATTGCTCCGATTTTCATTATAGCTAGCATCGCAACAACTGTTTCTGGAATCATCGGCATATAAATTGTTACACGGTCACCTTTCTCAATACCCGCGTGTTTCAAACCACTGGCAACACGGCTTACCCAGTTATCAAGCTCTTCATATGTAAATGATTTTGAAGTTCCATTTTCTCCTTCGTACTGAAGTGCTGGCTGTATTCTTGTCTCTTCATCCGCAAGCCAGCGGGATAAAGCTGATTCTACAACGTTACATGTTCCGCCATTATACCACTGTGCAAACGGTGTACCATTTTCTAAATCTAACACTTCTGTATAAGGTTTCATCCATTGATAGCCAACTGCTTCTTCTGCCTCTCCCCAAAACCATGCTGTTTCCTCAATAGATTTATTATAAAAAGTTTCATAGTCTTCATATCCCAATGATTTCATCCAACTATATAAACGTGTTTTTTCCTTGTACTCTTCTGTTGGAAACCAAACTGCTTGTTTCAATGTTTTCCCCTCCTTAACTTTTTGAGCAAGAAAGCCCTAAATAGGGCTTTTAAACTGGATATACAGGATGTTTACGATCCGTGAATACTTGATATTTACTCATATACATTTCGAAACGTCCTTTTAACTCTTCACGTAAATTGTTTGGATGAACAATACCATCAATCACCATCTCTGATGCTAAATGATAAATATCAATATCTTTCTTATACTCTTCACGTTTTTCAGCAATGAAGCTAGCACGCTCTTCTTCTGGTAAAGCTGCAATTTTATTTGCATATACAGCATTGACCGCAGCTTCTGGACCCATTACCGCAATAGAGGCTGTCGGTAATGCCAGGCAGCAATCTGGTTCAAATGCTGGACCTGCCATCGCATATAAACCAGCGCCATATGCTTTACGAACAACGATAGAAATCTTCGGTACAGTTGCTTCACTCATTGCAGAAATCATTTTTGCACCGTGGCGAATAATACCAGCACGCTCTACTTTTGTACCAATCATAAATCCTGGTACGTCCGCAAGGAATAATAATGGAATATGATATGCATCGCATAAATTAATAAACTTAGCAGCTTTATCAGCTGAATCGTGGAATAATACGCCGCCCTTCATACGCGGCTGATTTGCAATAATACCAACTGGCTTACCATCAATACGTGCTAAGCCTGTAATTAGCTCTTGAGCAAATAATTTTTTCACTTCATAGAATGAACCTTCATCAATAACTCTATTAATGAGATCTTTCATATTGAAAGGAGCATTTTGATTTTCTGGAATGATTTGTTCTAACGTTTTATCGAATTGTTTCGGTTCTTGAGGTGTAACCAATGGAGTCTTTTCTAAGTAGTTGTTTGGAAAATATGAAATGTATTGTCTTGCTTGCGTAATCGCATCTTCTTCTGTCTTACATAAAACATCTCCGCATCCTGATACAGAGCAATGCATACGAGCTCCGCCCATTTCTTCTAAAGTTACCTTCTCACCGATAACCATCTCAGCCATACGAGGAGATCCTAAATACATAGATGCATTTCCTTCTACCATCATTACAACGTCACAAAAGGCTGGAATATACGCACCACCAGCTGCAGAAGGTCCAAATAATAAGCATACTTGAGGAACTTTACCTGATAATTTCACTTGATTATAGAAGATTCTTCCTGCACCGCGGCGCCCTGGGAACATTTCTACTTGATCTGTAATACGCGCTCCGGCAGAGTCGACTAAATAAAATAACGGAACACGTAATTTTTCAGCTGTTTCTTGAATACGTAAAATCTTTTCAACTGTGCGTGATCCCCATGATCCTGCTTTTACAGTAGAATCATTGGCCATTACACACGCAGTACGACCATGTATTTTACCCGTTGCCGTTACAACGCCGTCCGCAGGTAAGCCTGTTTGTTCACAGTTAGCAAATAATGCATCTTCTACATATTCGCCATTATCAAATAGAAGCGCTAAACGATCTCGAACAAATAATTTTCCTTTTGCTTTATTTTGTTCATGATATTTCGGTGCCCCGCCTTGTTTAATCGTTTCAACTCGTTCTTCAAATGTATTCGATTGTTGTTTTTGATCTAACATATTTACTCCCCCTTATACGTTGGTGTGCGTTTTTCCTTGAATGCTTGTAATCCTTCTAATCTATCTTTCGTATGGATTACACCCTCATACGCTTGTTTTTCCATTTGTAATCCGGTATGTAAATCAACTTGAATACCGTTTGAAATCGCTTCTTTTGCTAATCGAACAGCAATAGGGCCATTACTAGCAATTCTTTCTGCTATTTCAATCGCTTTTTCTTCAAGTAACTGAGATGGTACAACAAATTCTACTAGACCATATTCTTTTGCTTCTTGCGCCGAAATACGTCTTCCTGTATAAATTAATTCTTTCGCTCTACCAACACCAATTAATCTTGGCAAACGCTGCGTACCACCTGCTCCTGGTATTATTGCAAGAGTCGTTTCAGTAAGACCAAGACTTGCAGATTCAGCCGCAATTCTAAAATCACAAGCTAAACTTAATTCTGTACCACCACCAAGGGCGATTCCATTTATAGCCGCGATAACTGGCTGTGGTAATTGTTCAACCATTTCCATAGTAGTGCGAATCATACTAACAGCATGGCGAACTTGTTCTTCATTCATATCGGCACGCTCTTTTAAATCTGCACCAGCACAAAATGCTTTTTCACCAGCACCAGTCAAAATAACTACACGCGCGTTTGAATCTTCACTTATTTGAGTTAATATAGTTTGTAATTCATCTAATAATGCCAAAGATAATGAGTTTGCTTGTCTTGCACGATTTAACGAAATCTTTACTACGTGAGGTGTTACGTAATCAACGGAAATGTTTTGTAATTGTAGCATCTACTCACCTACTTATCGTTTTATGTTGAAGCGCTCTATACACATGACTCGGTAATTGGATATTTAACTTACTTTGAATAAATTGACTAGCTCTCAATAACTTTTCTTCGTCTATATTCGTTTGGACTCCTAATTTATGGAGCATATGTACTAGGTCATCAGTAGCAACATTACCTGATGCTCCTGGTGCATAAGGGCAGCCCCCGAGTCCACCACAAGAACTATCAAATGTTGTAATACCGTATTCTAATGATTTAACTACATTCGCTAGAGCCATTCCATACGTATTATGAAAATGCATTGCAAACTGCGAAGCATCATACTTCTTTAATAGGTGTTCTAATACTTGTTCTACTTGTAATGGATTCGCTACACCGATTGTATCCCCAAGAGAAACTTCATAAATGCCGTATGAAAATAGTTGATTACATAATTCGTCAACTGCTGCGAGACTTATATCCCCTTCATAAGGACATCCAAATACAGTAGAAACATAGCCTCTTACCTTTTTCCCTTCGAATAATGCCTGTTTTGTTATATCTTCGATTACAACTAATGCTTCTTTAATCGATTTATTAATATTACTTTTATTATGAGATTCACTTGCTGATAAAAAAACATTCACCTCATCTACATTTTGCAAAAAAGCTCGTTCCAAACCATTTTGATTCGGAACAAGCGCAGCATATGTAACATTTGGATCCCTTTTCAGCTCAGAAAACACATCATTTGCATCCGCTAATGCTGGGACCCATTTTGGGTGAACGAATGAGGAAACTTCAACATACGACAATCCTGCTTCTGTAAGTAGTTGAATCCATTTTACTTTATCTTTTGTGCCAACAATCTTTTTTTCATTTTGTAAACCATCACGTGGTCCTACTTCTTTAATGACAGCAAAATTAGGTAGTTTCAATTCGCTTCCCCCTATATCTCCCTATTCAATTTCTAATAATACATCTCCTTCATTTACAAAATCGCCTTCTTGCACATTAATTTTCATAACTGTGCCGGCTTCTTCTGAAATGATTGGAATTTCCATTTTCATAGATTCTAAAATGACGACATCCTGCTCTTCCTCTACTGTATCTCCTATTCCTACAACAATCTTCCAAACGTTTCCTGCCATCGATGCGTATACTTTCGTCATCATTTTTCCCCCTTAATATTGTTAAATATTATTTTTTAACGAGTTGTTTTGTTACAAAACCCGTTGTATAAATACCCTCTTTGAACACTTCGTCTTCCAAAACTTGCAGTAGCATTGGTGTGTTCGTTTTAATACCTTCTACTTTTAATTCTTCTAGAGCATCATGTAATTTCGAAATTGCTTCTTCACGAGTCTCGCCATGTGCAATAACTTTCGCAATCATCGGATCATAGAAAGGTGTAATCGTTACATGATTTTCTAAGAAGTGATCGATCCGTACATTTGACGGTAATGTTAAATCTGTAATTTTCCCAGGTGACGGGAAGAATGTTTTCGGATCCTCTGCATAAATACGAGCTTCAATGGCATGACCACTACGTTTTACATCATCCTGAGTAAATGATAGTTTCCCTCCACTTGCGATAAGGAGTTGCTGTTCTACAAGGTCTAATCCCGTAATTTCTTCTGTCACTGGATGCTCTACTTGTAATCTCGTATTCATCTCTAAGAAATAGAAGTTCTTCTGATCATCTACAAGAAACTCAACTGTACCTGCATTTGTATAGCCAAGTGCTTTGGCAGCTTGTACAGCAACTTCTCCCATCGCTTTTCGTGTACCTTCATCTAAAAATGGTGAAGGTGCTTCTTCGATTACTTTTTGATTTCGGCGCTGCACCGAACATTCACGCTCCCATAAATACACTGTGTTACCATGTGTATCTGCTAATAGCTGAATTTCAATATGATGCGCGTCTGCTATATATCGCTCTAAATACATTTCTCCGTTACCGAAGAAGTTTTGCGCTCTTGTTTTATTACTTTCAAATGCTTTGGTGAGCGTTTGCTCAGTTTCCATCAACTGCATACCAATGCCTCCGCCGCCTGCGGATGCCTTAAGCATTAATGGATAACCAATTTGTTTTGCAATTTCAATTGCTTCTTCAGCAGTTTCAATATTTGTAGTAATACCTGGGACTACTGGGACATCTGCTGCTTGCATTGCGATACGTGATTCGATTTTACTTCCCATCTTCGTAATGATTTCTTCTGAAGGACCGATAAATACAATTCCTTCTTCTTTGCAACGAACCGGAAAAGACGGATTCTCTGATAATAAACCATAACCCGGATGAATTGCTTCTGCATTTGTCTTCTTAGCTATTTCAATAATTTTTTCAAGGTTTAAATAACTCTCTTGAACACGCGGTCCACCTACTAAGTAAGCTTCATTTGCCATTTTCACATGCAGGGCATTTTCATCTGCTTCAGAATAAATAGCAACAGTGCGAATGCCAAGTTTTTGACAAGTTTTCATAATACGAACAGCGATTTCTCCGCGATTCGCAATTAATATTTTTTGAAACATAGTGATTCCTCCCTTTTATCTACATCCTAAATGTCTAGCAATTACGAGACGTTGAATTTCAGAAGTTCCTTCACCAATTTCTAATAGTTTCGCATCACGAATATGTCGTTCAACTTCATATTCACGCATATAGCCATATCCACCATGAATCTGTACTGCTTGATTCGCAATACGGCTTGCCGCTTCCGATGCAAATAGTTTTGCCATTGCCGCTTCTTTGCCGAAAGGTTTATCGTTATCTTTTAACCAAGCTGCTTTATGTACTAAATTACGAGCTAACTCTACTTCAGTCGCCATATCAGCTAATTTAAATTGAATCGCTTGGAAATTAGAAATTGACTTTCCAAATTGTTGACGTTCTTTCGCATATTGCAATGCACGTTCAAAAGCTGATTGCGCAATACCAACTGCCAATGCTGCGATTGAAATACGTCCTCCATCAAGTGTATATAAAAATTGTTTAAAACCTTTATTTACATCACCAAGAATATTTTCTTTCGGTACACGTACACCATCAAGTACGATTTCACATGTATTAGAAGCACGAACACCCATCTTATCGTAAGGACTTGAGATTGTTAATCCTTCACTAGTAGTAGGTACGATAAATGCTGAAATGCGTTTTCTACCATTCTCTTCAATACCATTGACAGCGGTTACAATAATGGTATTTGCATACTCTGCGTTTGTAATCCAACACTTCTCACCACTGATTACATACTCATCGCCATCTAATACCGCTTTCGTTTGAGTACCACCTGCATCTGATCCAGCATTCGGCTCCGTTAATCCGAAGGCACCTAATGTTTTACCTGACGCCATTGGGACTAAATACTTTTGTTTTTGTTCTTCTGTACCGAAATAATAAATTGGAGAAGCACCTAATGAAATTGTTGCAGCATAGCTTAAACCAGTGCCACCACAAGCACGACCAATTTCTTCAACTGCTAATGCGTACGATACCGTATCGCCACCTGAACCTCCATACTCTTCTGGGAATGGGATGCCTAGTAATCCTAGTTCGCCCATTTTTTGAAATGTTTCATATGGAAACTCTGCAGTTTTGTCATAATATACAGCTTTCGGTGCGATTTCCTTTTCAGCAAAGTCACGTACCATTTCTTTAATCATTTGTTTTTCGCGAGTTAGAGTAAATTCCATTCCGCTACACACCCCTTATCGAATATTGAGTTTCGACAGCGTGCGAGTTTCTACTACAAACATAACAACTTAAAAGACAAGAATATTAGTTAGACAATTGTTATAATTCTGTCATAACTTAATTTTAAAACAGATTCTGTACTAATGCACAAAAAAATTCCTACATTGTTCTACAACAACATAGGAGGTTTTGTGTCGAATTATGTAATTTATTGTTTAATAATCTCTACCTTTTCCAGAATCAGAAATTTCTACTAATGCTTCTGGGTATGGTTCGAAATATGTTTGTCTTAATAAATACTTTTCATCAAATCGAATGGCCCATGATTTTAAAATTGTGAGTAAACTACTAAGTGGTATTTTCTTTTCCGAATACTTTTGCAACAATTCTATAAAATGATCTTTTTCTTGTTTTTTTAGCTTTGTTTTAAAATATCCAAAAATGTGCTCACATACATTTACATTCGATGTATAGCGAGGTGTGCGCATAAATAATTCATATAAAGTCTTCTCATAGTTTTCAAATACCACTTCAATCTTTTCATTTTTGTGATTTGCAATTATACGCCCTAATTCCTTTTGTTTCACCTGATTATATGCCATAAATAAATATTTATTGTCCGACTGAAACGATACAAGGTCTTTCATATTTTTATTATGTTTAATCATTTTGTAATATGCGATTGTAAATAGCCTTGTAAAGAAATGCTCTCTAATAATAAAATTCGACAATCTGCCTTCCTCTTCAATAGGAAGATGCGAAAATTTTTTTACTACTGCTCCGCCAAATAAGCCCGATCCTTTTCCTTTTGCTGGCGCTTTTTCAAAACCAGAATAAATTTTCACATCACGCGTACCGCAACTTGGTGAACGATTCTTTAAAATAAAACCATCCGCATCCGATATCGTTTGTAAAAAGTCATTTGAAAACTGCTCCATTTTTTCAGTTACATCTTCTCGTGTCGACGGTTGTACAAGTCTATTCTCACCATTTTCTTCTACAATTCGTATCGTTTCACGAGGGGTCCCCAATCCAATCTCGACTTCTGGACAAACAGGTATAAATGTAACAAATGGCTGCAAATTTCGTATTGTTACATCTGGAATCATCTCTCCATTATATCGACAGGCATCAAATTCTAAACATTTACTTACAACGATTGTTGGTTTTGCAAATTGTCGCATTTCATTACCTCCGTGGCGTTAATCCGTACAATATAAATTGAATCGTATTTTCAATTTCCATTTCATCATCCCACTTTTCTTCAGGCAATAATAAAAATCTTGTTACGAGTAATCCTAATACAGCTGATAAAGTAAGACGTAGTACGGAAGATGACGGTATCTCAATAATTTCCCCTTCTTCTTGAAATTTCACAATCAATTTTTTGAAATGTGAAAACAGTTCTGTTTCTATTAATTGTTGTATTTCATTTTTCAGTTCTGGTTGAAATGGTACTTCTTGAATTAATATTTTTATCATAGGGAAGTGTTTTTGAGCAAATTTAAATCTATTATGAATTACAACCCTTAAAAGTCCTTCGTACGATTCATACTCCGATTTAAATATTTCTTTTGCAAAGGTTTGTACGAAAAATGGTGCAGCGAACTTAGTTAAAGTTGGCATTACGACCGCTAGTAATAAATCTTTTTTCGTCTTATAGTAGCGGAAGATTGTTCCTTCCGCTACACCAGCCCGTTTTGCAATTTCACTTGTTGAAGTTGAAGCGTATCCTTTTTCTCCAAACATATCAACAGCCGCCTCTAATATTCGCATTTGACGTTCATTTCGTTTATCCGTATTAGTTGCAGCTATTAATTCCTCCAGCCAATCCTTCTGCATTTATAAAGCTCCTTTTTGTCATTATTATATTTTGCGATGTTTCTTTAAAGCAAATACATTTCCTACTGCAAATAATATTGAAAAAAGTAATAATACAGTAAGATCTAATGCAATCTCTGTAAACCCTTGATTCCGAATCATCACTTGTCTCATTGCGTCAGCGCCGTATGTGAGTGGAAATACTTTCCCTAACATTTGTAGCCACTTATTCATAGATTCCATTGGAAACAATCCAGAAAAGAAGATTTGTGGCACAATAACAAGCGGTATAAATTGAATCATTTGAAATTCATTATTTGCGTATGCCGATAAAAACGTACCTAATGTTAGTGCAGTTAAAGAGAGCATACATGTAATAAGTAGCGTTAGCCATATGGATCCAGCTACGTATAATTCTAAAATATAAACGGAAAAACTTACGATAATAATGGATTGTATAAAGGCAAAGATTCCAAAACCAATAATATAACCTGCGACTATTTCCCATCTTCTTACTGGGGTGGATAATAACCTTTCTAGCGTACCACTTAAACGTTCTCTTACGAAAGATACACCTGATAATATAAATACAAAGAAAAATGTAAAAAAACCAATTAATACAGGACCAAGCCCATCAAACATCGTAAAGTCTTTAGAGCCATGTAAATAATTTACTTCAGGTTTCATAATTGATACTTCATTCTTCTCTGTGCTTTTTTGCAATACTTGAAGTACAGCACGATTTTTTGACGAATCACTACCTTCCAACAGAAGTTTCATTTTTCCATTCTCTATTCGAAGTACTGCATCTACCTTTTGTTTTTCCAACTCAGAAATCGCCTTTTCTTTACTGTATTCATAAATTGACGCTTCTTGATTTTTCATCACTTTTACTATTTGAGCGGGCATATCAACAACAGCAATTTGCGGTATATAGTCTTTCTGTGTAAACACTAGCGATAATAGCCAAAGTAATAACATCGGTGCTCCAAACATCATTGCTAACGAACGCTTATCTCGAAAAAATTGGCGAATAATACGAATGATTACACCAGTAACTCTCATGATTGCACCACCTCTTCTAGCAAAAAGACATCTTCAATCCGTCCAGATGACACGCGTTTTTTCAATTCTTCAGTTGTTCCAACCGCAACTAGCTTCCCTTCTCTAATTAATCCTAGACGCTCACAAAATTCAGCTTCATCCATAATGTGCGTCGTTACAATAATCGTTGTACCTTTCTTTTTAAGGTCATGAAATTTTTCCCAAATCGTTTTTCTAAGAAGCGGATCTATCCCCACTGTAGGCTCATCTAAAATTAATATTTCTGGTTCATGGAGGAGTGCTATTGCTAATGATAAGCGTTTTTTCATTCCACCTGAAAATTGTTGTACTTGCTTTTTCATATACTGTGATAATTGTACAAGTTCAAAAACCTCTGCAATTCTTTTCTTTTTACGTTTTCCCTTTAGTCCATACATCGTAGCTATAAAATCTGCATTTTCATATGCTGACAATTCTTCGTATAATGCATCCGCCTGGGCCATATAACCAATTCTTTTCATTTCATTTAAATTAGGCATATTAGTATTATTAACAAGCACTTCACCTTTCGTTGCCTCATTAATACCTGCAATCATTTTAATGAGCGTTGTTTTCCCCGATCCAGAAGGTCCAACAAAACCAAAAATCTCTGCTTTTTCAACTTGCAATGAAAGATTGTATAACACTTCTTTTTTCCCAAAACTTTTTGATACAGTCCGTAAAATAATGGAAGGTTGTTGCACGTTTCATCCTCCTTTTCCAATAAAATGAGTGAGTACTCACTTTTATTTTACTCTTGCTTAATTATATGTCAAACTTCATTGATTAGTATGTATGTTCATTCAACGATATTAAACAATGAAACAGAGTCGACATTAGAATTTCATTTCCTAACGTCGACTCTGTTTCATTTAAACTATAAATTTCACTTTACGTTTTTAAATTCATATACTTCCGAATTCTAGCAACATCTAAAGAATATTCGATAACTAATTGCTGTAAAGGTAAAATAACTGTGTCAGGATATAAATGGGCATATTGTAATGTTTCTGCATATTTTTCTAACCTTTTTTCTAAATACTTTATTATTTGATCAGGATGACTTACTAATAAACATTTACAATAATAATGTATTTGTTCCTCAATCGCCGTGTATTCTTCAATTTCATATTCTTTATGCATGTGTACACCCCTTTAAGTTTTTTATATGAATTACTTATCACAATTTTCACTCGACAAATTTTAAGTTTTTTGATTATTTACACTATAACAAACACTCAGGGTCAAATTTTGTTACTTTATGTAACGTAGAAAATTTTTAACAAAATTGTAATGTTAACTCGTACAAAATACATAAAGCCCCTTTACTCATTTTTGTATTAAAAAATCGTACAACTTAATTTAGCTGCACGACTACAATTTCTGGCCTATTCAAAATTCTTTGCGGAATGATACTATTTCCTAATCCTCTACTCACTACCATTGATGTATTTTGTTCTACATATAAACCCGCTGTATATTTAGGTAAAACACCTTGATTTGGCGCGACTAATCCTCCGATAAATGGCAATCTAACTTGCCCTCCATGAGCATGTCCCGATAAAACCAAATCCAATCTCTCATTCGTATATTCCTTTATAAATTCAGGCCTATGGGATAATAATACATTATATCTATCTGGCTGCATTTCAATTTTCGCTTTTTTAATTTCATCTATTATAATATTTCCTTCATCACCGTTTCCAGTAACAAACTCTGGATCATCAATACCTAGCAAGTTTATTTCTTGCTCACCCTTTCGAATGCCTACATGTTCATTCCTTAAAACATTTACATCATATTTCTTCAACTCTTTTTCTAAACTGTTATACTTTCCAGACCATTGTTCATGGTTTCCTGTCACAAAATATACAGGATACTTCTTTACAATTTCTCGTATTAATTGCATACTAACTTCTGCATCGTATGATGTACTGTCAATTAAATCACCCGTAATTGCAATAATATCTGGATCTATGCTTTTTATTTTTTGAATTAATACCTCTTGATTATCTCCAAATTGTTTATTGTGTAAATCTGAAATTTGTAGAATTTTATACCCTTTAAAAGAGGAGGGTATTTTACTAGAGGTTATTTTAACCTCAGTTATACTTATTAAATTGTTCTGTAAATATAAAAAGATTGTAAAACCTACTAATATACAAATAATCATTACGATTCTATTAATCTTTTTTTCATATTTTCTCCTTTATATTCTCATCAAACACTTCTATATGCTAACTGAATTATATTATACTTTCTTGATATTTGTTTAAATTAATAAAATAATACAGTACTTGAAATTTCATATGAGATACGTCATATATATTCGTTATATTTTTACTTTTACCTTTTTAATAATAAGAACACAAAAACGACTCTTATCCCACGAAAAGAGTCGTTTTCTAACTTTATACTTTTAATACTTTCATGTTAAAAATGCGAGAACTAAAATACTATTACCTAAGAGCCTTAACTATAACTTCAGTTGCCTCTGCAATGAGTTGATTATCATAGGTAGCCTCTTTCTCATCTTTACTAGATAAAATTACGATGATAATTGGTGCTCTATTTGGAGGCCAAACGATAGCAATATCATTTCTTGTCCCGTAACTGCCAGCACCTGATTTATCTCCAACTACCCAGTCAGTTGGTACGCCTGCACGAATAAGTTTGTCCCCTGTAGCATTTCCTTTCATCCACTCTGTAAGAATTTTACGTTTTTCAGCTGGAAGTGCATTTCCGACCGTAAAAGCTTTAAGATTCGTAGCAATTGCTTTCGCTGTACTAGTGTCACGAATGTCTCCTGGAATAGCTTCGTTTAATGCTGTTTCAAAGCGATCAGACATAGTAATCCGATCCCCCATCTGCCTAAGCGCTTTTTCATATCCTTTCGGTCCGCCTATTTTATTAAATAAAATGTTCCCTGCAGTATTATCACTTGAACGAACAGCAGCCTCAGCAATTTCTCCTAGTTTCATTCCAGTATCTACATGTTTCTCTGTAACAGGTGAATAATCCACTAAATCTTCTTTCGTAAATGTAATCACTTCATTTAATGTATCAATTGAGTTTTGCTGTAGTAATACTCCTGCCGCTAAAGCCTTGTAGGTTGATGCGAAGGCAAATCTTTCATTAGATCGATAAGAGATTGTTTGATTTGTACCAGTATCAATCGCATATACACCTAATCGAGCATCAAATTTTTTCTCAAGTTGAGAGAACTCTTTATGCGTCGCCTGATTTTTATGTTTCACATGTCCAGTCTTTTCTTTCGCTTCAACTTGCAGTGCCCCTCCTGTAAAAGCTTCTAGGCTTGTAAGACTTAAACCTAATATACCAACGCATATTCCTATTTTTAGCATCCTCTTATTTTTCAAAACCATCATTCCTTCCAAATTTTTAGCACCTTTTTATACGTACACATAATAGACAATCACCGAACCAAACTTGTTCCATAAACTGAAAAAAATTTATAGCTAGTATGAGAGTTATTAACAAAATAAGAGATAGTAGCTATGATCGCCGCTATCTCTTATTTCACATTTCATTTTTTTACTTATAAATGGCTTTATATGAACAGGTCTCTTCCCTGAGAAAAGTACTCTAATTTTGCTTAGAACTACTTGTACTAGTAGCTTCACCATGTATACGTTGCTGTTTTAAATCAAAGTATACATCTAAAATTTCCTTTCCAATTATAGAATTAATTCCATTTTTATCATCATGGAGCCATGGAACTACTACGGAAAATGCTACTTCTGGATTATCATATGGAGCATATCCAACTAACGTTAAGTTATAGCATTCCATACGTTCTCCTTTTGCATTTCTGCCAATTGGGTCATCTCCACCATATACAGTTTGGGCTGTTCCTGTCTTTCCTGCTGGTTTATATGGCGCGTTTTTGAAATACTTCACGCCAGTTCCATCACCTTCTTGGAATACCCATCTAAACCCTTCTTTTATCCGATCGATATGTTCTTTCTTCATATCAATTCGATTTAATACGACAGGCTCCATGGAACGTATAACATTGCCAACCTCTTCTTTTATTGATTGTTCTCGTATTTCTTGTACAATTTGAGGTTGCATTCTATAACCACCATTCGCAATCGTTGAAATATATTGCGCTAATTGCAACGGCGTATACGTATCATACTGACCGATAGAAAAATCTAGTAAAAACCCAGGTTGACTATCTACTTTTCTCGTTTGTCCAATTATTTCATTCGGTAAATCAATACCTGTTGGGACACCTAAACCAAATTGCTTGAAATAATAGCGCATCGTATCAAATGCTCCTTGTTTAATATCCAATGAGCCATTTGGTACGTAATTAACTCCCGCAATTTTTAAAGCTGTCTGGAACATGTATACATTCGAAGATACTTGTAAAGCCCGTAAATCATTAATATTACCAAATCCGGATACATTCCACGATTTCTTAGCTTGTGTACCTTTAAATTTCATCGGCGCGTCATAAAATTGATCCCCTGGATGTATTGCCCCTGTCTCATATCCAGTTAATAAAGTAGCACCTTTTACAGCTGACCCTAACTCATACGAAGTTGTCATGTTACCTAATGCCAAATCCTCAACCTCTATTTTCCCTTCTTTTTCTACAATCTTTTTGCCTGCCATAGATAAAATTTGTCCGTTATTTGGATTCGTCATGACAACAAAAGCTCGATCGAGCAGTGGCTCTGAACTCTTAAAAGCTCTCAAGTTTTTCTCTATACTTTCTTCCACTTTCTTTTGTAATTCCATATCAATCGTTAATGTTAAACTATTACCACTTTTTCCTTTAGAGATTATTTCTGCGCTAACAATGTTTCCTGATTTATCAGTAATATTTTTCACTTCTTCTTTTGTGCCGTGTAATACATCTTCATATCGTTGTTCAATATAGCTTTTTCCGACACGATCATTACGGTTATATCCACGTACTAAATAAGAATCTAAATTTTCTTTCGGTAATCCTTCTTCACTACTCGTAATATTTCCTAATACAGAACGAAATAAACTACCATTTACATAATTACGTTCCCAATCAACAGTTGCATCTACTCCTGGAAAATTCGCGAGGTTTTCACTTATCCGCGCATACTCTTCATCTGTTACATCTTTTTTAATAATTTGTGGTGTTAGTTGATAACCTGAACTCATTTTACTTTTAATAGCTAACACCTTTAAATCTTGTGCTGTTAATTCTGCTAATTCTACCTCTGTAACGCGACCTCGTCTTAAGTCTTCTATTTTTTTATCTAACTCTTTCCCCTCTATACCCTTTTCTTTAAACTTTTCTATATCTTTCTTAGTAATCTTTGTCTCCGCACGTTTCGAATTCAACTGCATCCAAAAATCTTTTTTATCGATATCTGTTAATTTATTTATATCTTGTTCAGGCATTTCAAGTACTTTCGCCAAGTCTTTTGCTGTTTTTAAAATATCTTCACTCGTAATTCCCTTCACCCTTGTATACGTAATTGTGCGAAGAGATTTATTATTAACAACTGTTTTCCCTTCTCGATCTAAAATTTGCCCACGTGGAACTGGAATACTAGTTATTGCGTTTTGACTACTTTCCACTTGATTCTTATAAGCCTCTCCCTCAACGATTTGTACTTTTGCTAGCTGCATAATAATAGCTGAGAATAGTACAAATATGCAAAGGAACATTATATTTAATCGAATAGATATATATGTCTTCTGCTTCTTGCCTTTTTGTTCTTTCATAAATCCTCCATTTAATCCTTTCAGGAATTGCTGCATATACTAAAAGCATTCCTTATATATTAGATACCGATAATCGGTTATAAATATCGCCTCAATTTTTTGCTTAATCCTTGTAAGCATCCATTCCTTTTCGTTTAGCTACGGAATTAATAACTCTCCCTTCTTGTTTTCTCTCTATTTTTTTGCCACTTGCATTAGAAGTGCTAAACTGTATAATGACTCTTATTAAACTTACATATAAACTTGCTAGTAAATTTTCATGCTAATTATTCCTTTCTTCATGCTGTAATACTTAATAGACAACCTAAACAATAAAGTTGTTCCACATTTACAAAAAAAATAATTAAATATAAGATGAAATAGGCTACATAAGGGAGGGTTATATGTTACATACAAAAAGATGGAGATTTTTTGCGGTTCTTTCTATTGTAGGTTTGATTTTACTAATTTTATTAAAAATCAACTTCATTTCAATTACTATCGCAACTTCTTCAGCTGAAAGAGGAAAGATTTTTGATCAAAATGGTGTAATACTAGCTACAAATAAGAAAGTTAAGTCTCTATATTGCACTTCTAATGATGAAAAGCTATCGAAACAAGATACATCAAACACATTAGCTTTTTTTAATCAATTTTCAAACGAGTTTCAACATGATATTTCTACAGAGAACATAAAATCTCAATTACAACAATCTTGTAAAAAGCAGACTATGAATGACATACCGTTATACTCTGATATAACTGAGAATGAACTTGCATTCATAAACAAAAACAAACCCAATAATGTAATAATTAAAGATGAATGGATTCGATATTATCCTAAGCACAAAATTGGTTCACAAGTAATTGGGTATATAGAAAATGACCTTAATTCAACGCATATGGCTGTTGGAAAAAGCGGGATTGAGCTGCAATATGAAAATGATTTAAAGGGAAAACCAGGTAAAACTCTTATTTTTAAATTGAATAATAAAAAGTTCTTATGGAACATTCAAAAAGTACAAAAAGGTAAAGATGTACGGCTAGCTTTAGACTCTGAGTTGCAGCAAAAGGTAGAAGAAGCATTAAGATCTCAAATTAAGAAAACACCTGATGCTAAAGCTGGTTATGCTGTAGTGAGCGATGCAAAAACTGGCGCGATTTTAACTATGGCCAACTCGGCAGTTTTTGATCCAAATATATTAAATACACATGTATCTTCTAGAAAAGAAAACATTAAATCACTTTCGCAAAATAAAGCAATTCAAAAATTAAAGTATGGTGAATCTTATGTAAATATGGCTTCGACTATAAAGCCACTTACTATTTTAATTGGATTAAACGAAAAGCTTTTTCAACCTGAAGATACTTATTTAGATAAAGGTACTTTTCAGTATGATAATCAAAATAACATTACGAATGCACCTGGAACGCCAACAGGCGAGATTACACCGAGGCAGGCTATCATTAATTCATCTAACACATTTATGACAGCAAAAGTAGCTCTGCCATTATTCAACCAAAATAATGGCAATATAGAAAAAGTGGCACATATATGGACAGATTATTTGATGCAATTCGGCCTACGTTCTAAAACCGGGATTGATTTGCCCTTTGAAGAAGACGGACAATATGAATTCCATCCATCTAATAAATTTGAAAATGGGATTTCTGCTTTATTAAATGCCTCTTGGGGAGGAAATGAAGTGCATACCCCTCTTCAACTCGCTCAATATGCAGCAACTTTGGCAAGTAAAGGTGATAAATATAAACCTCAAATCGTAAGTGCGATTATTGGTCAAGATGGTAAGGAAACAAAAAAGTTTAAACCAATTTTAGAAAGTTCAAATCGTTACCCGATGAATTTTTGGAGTGTCGTGCAAGGTGGAATGAGTCAAAATATAGAGGAGATCAAAAAGTTGCCCTTTAACGTCGCAGGTAAAACAGGTATTACAGGTTTTCCAAATGAGCAAGAAAGAATGATAAATCATTCTCTTTTCATTGCATATGCTCCTACTGAAGATCCACAAATTGCCGTTTCTGTCGTTATTCCTGGTAGTAATTCAGAAAAAAACATTGCCGCTCTCGTTACATCAGAAATTTTAGAGTACTGGAATACTCTTCAAAAAGAGAATAAAAACAAAGAGGAAGGTTCATTAAAGTGAACCTTCCTCTTTTACCATATAGAATCTACATTTATTATTTTCCATATACCTTCATTATTCTTTTCGAACATAAATGAATATTTAATATCAGTTAAAATGTACTCTTTCTGTACATATCCAGTATTACCATCAATTGTCGAAATTTTTATATATCCATCATTCTGTACTTTTTCCGGAATCCAAGCTTTTACCATTTCATTAGATACTTCATATAAAACTTGTGATTCTCGCTTTGGTTCAGCTAAAATTTTCGTTTTATTTCCAGTAACAGTTGCATATATAAAATGTGCTTGCTTTGGTTGGTTACTTTCCGTCAATCCACTTGGTACTTTATATACTTGCTTTGTATCATTTGCAAACTCTCCCCCCATTGTAAGGGCGACTTGCAACTCATGAAAAATATCTTCATCAAACTTCAGTTCATCCTTCTTATAACTCTTCCCTTTAAATAGAACTTCATCATTTAACGCTTTATACAAGTCATTTTCATTTTTTGAGTTTATACTTTGATATAGTTCATTCATAAATTGTTTTAGTGATGGATCCTGAGCAGACTCATCTTTTGTTTTAGGCTTAATTTGAGTACTACTTTGTACCGGCGCTTTATTATCATCAAGCCAAGGTTGTTGAACAATGAAAAATAACATTGTACAAACCAAAACAACTACAATAGGTAATGCTTTTTTACGGAATGGTCTTTTATGTTTTACAAAATCCACTTCATTATTTTCGTATATAGACTGCTTTATTTTAGAAATAAATTCTTCTTCATCTTTACGATTCTCCATTGGGCCTTTTTTTATTTTTCTATACCAGTCAGGATTTTGTTTATTGTTCATCGCTACTACCCTCCCCTATTAATTTTGAAACCTTACTTCTCGCTCTACTTAATCTCGATTTTACAGTTCCAATGGATACTCCTAATGTTTCAGCCATTTCTTCATAAGATAATTCATATTTTGCGTCCAATATAATTATTTCACGGTGCTTTTTAGGTAGTTTTAATACAACCTTCCACACCTCATTCATTTCTTCTTGGTTAAAAAATTCTTGTTCTGCTGACAGGGATTGCTTATCGTCACTAAAAAATCCTATTAAAGATATCCTTTTAAAATAGGAGGATTTCAAATAGTTTATTGCCGTATTTCTTGTAATTTTTAATATCCACGTTCTAATAGATGACTCCTTTCGAAATGAATTCCAATTTTTAAACACCTTTATAAATACATCTTGCGTGATATCATCTGATAAGTGTGGATCTTTCGTAATAATAAATGAATAATTCCATACATCTTGCCAATGGTCTTTTATAACATAGTCCAGCTCATCATGATTACACTTTTCAATAAACGTCTGTTCCATTTCCACACCTCAAACTTATTTGAATAAACATAAAACTGCCCTCACTTTTATTATGGTTTCAATATATAGACAAGATACAAGTTTCATTTGTTCCATTGTTTATCTTTTTTCAGGCAGAATAATACTACTAAAAAAACAAGTAAAGCATACAATGATAAAAATCCACTCACAACAATCTATTTTTTTGAATTTCACGTAACACTCCACTTGTCCATTTCAATTTGCTATACCTTTCTATTTACCATTAACAATGCCAACTTTTCTAGAGTCACAGCAAAAAAGCATTCTCGATTAGAAAGAATGCTTTTTTGAAATTTAATTGTTCTATATTTTCCCATTTTATATCTTTGAGTTAAGCAAACATGTAATAAATTTAGCGAAAAAAATTCACCTTATAATTAAGTGTTATTTCTGAAATACATGTTTTACTTTTTCACCTGGAACGTTACTTCCTCCTCTTCCTTTTACATCTTCAATCATCATTGTAACAATCATGTCTGGCGCATTTGCATCGAAAGCTGCGAACCATCCCAGTTCTTTTCCGTCTGCTTCTTTCGACTCTTTCAGTTCTGCTGTACCAGTTTTACCAGCAAGCGTTACACCATCAACCTTTGCAATTCTCCCTGCGCCATCAGGGTCATTAATGACTTTGATTAATGCACTCTTTAATATCTCTTGATTCTTTTTAGAAACCACATTTTCTTTCCAATTCCCTGCTACTTTTGCTTCTTTTAAAAGATGTGGCGACGGAATATTCCCTTCATTCACAATCGGTGCATATGTTAATGCTAAATGAAGTGGTGTCATTAATACTTGTCCTTGTCCATAGCCCATGTCTGCTAGTTGAATATCGTTTTTTATCCCATCTTTTGCAATGATTGAAATAGGAAATTCGTATTCGATTGGTAATTTTTCATGAAATCCGTATTTTTTAAATTCATTTACATACTGATCTTTTCCCATTTTCAAAGCTTGTTGAGCAAAATAAATATTATCAGAGTACTTCATTGCCTTATCAAAATCAATTGGACTTGCATCCTTCACACGCGTTACATAGTAATTTCCCCAAGATGAATCTTTTGTCCACTTCAATCCTTGAATTTTAAATTCTTCCTTCGGATTTATTGTGTTTGTTTCCAAACCAATTGCACCTGTAATCGTTTTAAATACGGAACCTGGTACAAATGCTTGTGTGAAGCGATTCATCATTGGTAGTTTCGAGTCGTTACTCCATGCTTCTCGTTGGGCTTTCGATGCTCCTCTAACTATTATATTTGGATTATAAGCAGGGCTACTTACTAGTGCGATTGTTTCACCTGTTTTAGGATTGACCGCTGCACTAGATCCTGCTTCAGTTTTCATCTCATTAAAGATTTTTTCTTGAATTGCAGCATTAATTGTTAACGTAACATTTTCTCCTTCTTTTGCTTCTTTTTTTGCTACGTTTTTAATCTCTTTCCCATTCTCATCTTCTATAAATACGCGTCCACCCTTTTCACCACGCAATTTATTTTCTAACACTTTCTCTAGACCGGTCTTACCTACTAAATCATCTGCTTGATAACCTTGTTTTTGAAGTAATTTTAACTCCTCCGCATTCACCTTTCCTATATATCCAGTTAAGTGTGCCGCTGCTTCACCTAATGGATACGTACGAATATTTACTGGGCGAGATGAAACTCCTTCTAATTCAATATAATCATTCTGTCTGGTTCCCTCTTTTAAAATACCAATTGGTACAAAAGAGTCTGGTTTTATCCATTTCGCTGTGAGCTTTTGTTCGACCTCTTCTATAGACATATCAAGTAATTGTGCTACTATTTCTTTCGTTTGCGCTGCTGTTTCGCCTAGTTTCTCTGGAATAATTCCAACCTCAGTTGCTTTACCATTCGTTGCAAGCCCTTTTCCATTTCGATCATATATTTCTCCGCGTTTTCCTTGCTCTATTTGCATACGTACTTTGTAATCTTTTTTCATTCCCGGGAAAATGAAGTCCGGTGTCCAATCTATTTTCCAAGATTCTTTATCTTTCACAAGTTTTGCTTCGTGGATGAATGAAACTGGTCCTACATCCGTATCCATCTTAACTTCAAAAAGAAAAAGCTCTTTATCTTTCGTATTCTCTCCTTTCATTTTAACTTTTAAATTCTTAGCTCCAATCCCCTCATAGATTTTTTGATATTTTTCTGTAAATTCTTTTTTAGAAATCGATTTTTTGCCATAATCTGATAAATAATCATACATATTTGCAAATTTTTTATCATTCCATAAATTGATATATTCTTCAAATGCTTGTTTTGGCGGTTCGTTTTTATTACATCCTACCAACATAACTGCGAAACAAACGAAAAGCAGCATCCATAATTTTTTCAATTCAATCTTCTCCCTTAGTTAAAAATGATGATTCCTTTCTTAATTTATTTAATAAAAAATGTTTTAACGCTTAATAGACAGTGTAAGTAATAACATTGTTCCATATTTACAAAAAATAGACCTAATTGGAATTCATCAGAAAGTAATAGATACATAAAAAACGCCATACTTTCTGTGAATTTCTACAAAAAGAATAGCGTTTTCTTATTTTATCTTTCTATATATGCTATACCATGAGCTCCTTGATTTACAGAAGGGTCTGCATTTCGATCTCCTGGATCAACTTCAATGGTATGAACATTCTTGTAATTAACTAAATCTAATACACTTATTGTCCCTGATCTAAAGTTAGAAACATATCCAACCGTTCCGTCCGTAGAAGAACGCATTGTAATTGGGAGTAAATCTACTTCTATTGTACCTAACACATTTAACGATTCTCCATCAAGAACAGAAACATACCCTGGTGCTGGAGAAAACATATTTCTTGTTCTCTCTCCATTCTTATTCTGAAAACGCGTATGTCCTACCAATACTTTCCCATCATTCGTTACATGAACCGGAGTAATTAAATCTGAAAATGATTTTGTCTTTATAATTTTATCGGTTTCTGTATTAATGATGCTAGGTGTAGGTTGCTCCTCTTTGTAGTCTCCAAGTAAACATGCATGGTGAAGGGATATAAACTCGATTACCTTTAGGAGAAATAGCTAGTTCTTCACTACCATAGGGCATAGATACTTTTCCAATTAACTCCTTATCATGTGTATCTAAAACCGATATAAAGGGCGCCTCTTTATTAGAGGAATATCCTTTTGTACCATCTGGATTCGTAACAAACCAATATGGACCTGTTGCTTCTGTAGAGATTCTATCTAGCATTTTTCTCGTGTTAGGATTAATAATTAAAATTCCTCCTTCACCAGATTCAACACTTACATACAATAAGTCTTTTTTTTCATTATAAACTAAACTATGTGGTGCAAATTCCGGCGAGATATCAATGATATCAATTACTTTAAATTGATCAATATTGATAACTAAAATTTCATGGCTTTTTTCCGGATTATTTCTATAAAAACCTGAGCGATAAGTAATACTTACATATAACAATTGACGCTTAGAATCGAAACATAATTCATGAGGTTCTGTAACTGGAGAATCTATAACCCCTATTCTTTCAAAATTTTTCGCATTGAAGAAATGGATTTGATTACCGCTGGAGCTAACGACCGCCAAAATAGGATTATTTTCTTTAGAAATATTCATTAATTAAACCCTCCTTGTTATTTGTTCCAAATTTCTTAAGTTCCATAGAAATCAGCATATTTAAGTAATTTGTATTATTACTAAGACAAACAATAAACAATTTTCACCTTCTTTCAATTAAATTAGTTTAACTTATAATAAGCTAGACTAACTTTTATTCCGTAAAAATATGTTGAATTTAATAATCCAACATATTTATCTACCTTCTCCAACTTTAGCTTTTATACTTACATGTATTTTATTTAATAACTTTCCAATACTTTACTCCTCAATTAATGATGCACAAGAAGCACAGAAAGTAAGTAATTAGCGACATACCATTTCTTTATCTCGTGCATTATCAGATACTCATAACATAAATAAAACAAACTTAGCTGCCATTTAATTAGTTTCCCTTCGCTGCCGTTTTTTTAAATTCATTCTGCGTACAGCTCTATTCTTTGAGGAATCGTCCTATAGATTAACAAATTTGCTTCAGATTCTTTTTTTATTGAACTATTCCTGTGTTGAAAAACTAACTATAATTAGTTAGCTTAACTAACTATAATTATAAATACATCCACGTTTTATCGTAATAGTTTTAAGAATCTTCGAATAAATGAATAGAGAGATAGAATTATTTTCATCATAAGATACATGATCTTAAGTTGATAGTGATGCATAACGAGAATTCCGTACGTTAAGAAAAAAAGTTGTTACATATGTAGTAAAGTTCTTTTAATTGTTTACTTCTCGCTCCACTATCAGCTTTTTTAACTAACACTTTAATTGTTTTAACAGCCTTTTGTTTAATTCCCACAAAGCTGTTTTGTTACTACCTCATTTCAAGAATATCTTAATCCAATTTAATAAAGTGAAACTTTAATCAGCCCTCACCAATCGGGCTGCCCGACAAATAGCCGGATAAACAACAATTTCAGTTGGTAGCAGGTTTGCTAAATCAGGAAATTGAGACGTATTCTACCATTACTTCTTTTGGAATCATACTCCCTCCTGTTCTTAATACAATATCCCTGTAAAAGCAGGCTCTACGTATTCTCCTAAATTATCAAAATCAACAATATCTAACACAACATCACGGAGTTTGCTCGCGACTTTGACATTGCCATCCACTACAAAAATTGCAATTCGTTTTTCTTCCATCTGTTTCATCCTTTCTACACCCTAGTTTTACAAAATAAGAAGTCATCAAAACTTATATTTATTACTTTCTGTTATCTCCTCTCTCTTGTTCTATGCATAGTCTATCTGAATTTTTATTAGCTGCTAAAAAAAGAATTTACAGGACGATTAAAAAAAGCCAAGTGCATTGCACTCGGCTTTATGGTCGATTAAACAATTTTACTTCAGACGTATTAAACTGATGTAGATAGTCTTTAGTAGAAGTATAGCCTGAATTCATGAGTGTTTTCTTTTCTTCTTCTGTGATATCGAAATTAAACGACGGCGTAAAGAATGTATTGATAAATACAGTGCGGGCAGCATCTTCTTTGGTTGTTTTTCCGCTCTCATGACCTTTGATCATCGTTTGAGACAAATTCCATGCAAAATGAATAAGAGAATGGCCAATATGATGTTCTGTTGAAGTTGCGATATGTTTTAACATGGCAATCTCGGCCTGAGATTCTAAACGGAAACCCAGTGTTTCTTTGTTGTAGACAATTTCATCTGCAGGATCAAAGAAAGATGCATTGTATTTCGTGTGTAAGCTTCTTAGTGTAGAATGATCCTCCGTATTGCTTACCAGTTTATTAACCTCGTCAATCGTATCTGTGGTCGTGAAGTGTTCTTCTTTATTCACAAAACTTTTCCGATCAAATAAACGAATTGGGTAGTTATCGAGTACACCTCCGTCTACATAATAATCTTTATCCCATTCCACAGATTTAAAAAAGAATGGGATGGACATCGAAATCCGCACAGCAACTACTAACGGGACATCAGGTGTCGTTTCGCGAGAAAACGTACGAAGCTGGTGTGTAGAAATGTTCGTTCCTTGGAAAAACACGTCTTTTCCTGTTTTGTCATATAACTGCTGAAAGGTTGTGTCCTTACTCCCTGTCCACTTTTCAACGATCTTTCCTACCCACTCAGTGAAGAAATCCCCTTTATAGATACCAAAACCATCAAAAAATAAACGAATATTATCTTGTACAATCGAAAAATCATCATCTTTAAACGCTTTGAAATTCATGTCTTTGTGGATTTTTACAAGATCTGCGAATGGAATGGAAAGACCTAAAAGTAATGCAGTAATCGCTCCTGCTGAAGTCCCCCAAAATCGTTGTATTTCTGGTAAAATCCCTTCTTCATTTAGTGCACGGATGGCACCTATATAAGCGCTTCCCTTTACCCCGCCACCTTCAAATACTAAGTTACGAAATGGATATGCCATTATATACCTCCAATAGAGAAATTTTCGATCTGTTATAGTATCGGAAGTATATTGAAATATATTCCAAATGGTATTAAGAAAGCTTCATGCCCTCCGATACGTATGACGGAATTATCTTTATTCAATGGATGAATTGTTTGAAAGAGAAGGAATCTGCTTGGAATGGTAATTTAGTAGGATAGGAAACAGGAAACGGAGCGTGTCTTTGGATGCACTGACTAATACCCTTTTTGAATCGTATATAACGTAACTTCTTTTTCGATGTATCCTCAAAGTAAAATCACGAGCAAAAAACCAAGAAACAATCTACATTTCATAAATCCCTCACCATCTATAACATACAATCCAGTGAAATAATTTGTTTCAGATACGTAGAAATATGATTTAACCAGCAATCAATAATCAGGTCTTCTTATCCTAAATATACCTGAATCTATTTGTTTCCATACCGGAAGAGTTAAATCATTTTGTTCCCATTCATGCAATTAAACAGATATGTATAATTGCATATCCATTAAATCGCTTTTAGTGCTATATTTTAATAGCGATGAATGCTATTATTTCATAAGTTGTCAACAAGCGTTATGTATGTATGAGAAAAAGGAAGGAGCCAAATAGGTCCCTTCCTTTTTCTATTAATTAAATAAATTACTCTCTGGTAAAAATTTAAATAGTGATGCTCCTTTACAAGCGTCTGATTATGCATTAAAAATACTAGCTTTGCTTGCTGTCGGAAAAATTAAAGATGATAGCATTAAGTTATTAAGAGACAAAAATTCATCAACACGAAGACAGATTCGTCTTGGCTAGATAAATTTGGTGATAAATACAGGAAGTAACTCTTACGATTCAATGATTCCTTTTCCTGCCTTCCACCCTTGCCACTTCTGTTTCATGACTTGCAAATATAGATCTTCAAACTCGTTAAAATGGACGCGAAAAGCACCTAATGTATCGATATAAGCAGTAATCACATCTTCTTTATTAAAATGGATCCCTTCCTGTGCAATATCATAGCTATCATCAAGGCTGTATAAATCAAAATATTCCTCTTCCCAATATACGCCTCTGTTTACTAGTAAACGAGTGGAGCAAGTAAGAGCTTGTTTCACATTACATTTCTGAGCTACTAACTTTTCATTTAAGACAGAAAGAAGGATATTTACCGAGTATTTTTCATCAACTATGCGGCTATATGACAGTAAAGCCGATTCTATATATATCAGCTTTGCTTTAGACATTAAAGATATCTCCATAATTTCATATGGCGGGTGATCATTTGCTTCAATCAACCTATCGCATCATGAAATTACCTCCTCTCTATCCTAAAGCCCGCAGCCTAGTCCTAATGCATACAAGTGGGCTAACGTTTGATAAGATTTCAATATGTTTCACCTTCTATTTAACTGTATAGTGTTATTGCATTCATTTTGGAAATAATCACGTTTAGTAATAAATACAATAAGCTCCCCAAACGGACAGCTTATTTGCATTAAAAACGCTACACATGAACTTTTGCTTTTTTTCGACGAATAAGCCACAAAACTAAAGATAGCAGTACTAGAGGGAACGGAATTACCTGAATAAAGAAAAATACTTTCCAAAAATCGTGCATCGTACTACCAGGGGAATCTGTTGCCATCCCGCCAATAAAAAAAGACAATGGAATGACAAGTATATTTATACCTAAACTAATCATTAGAAATGATAGATTCTCCTTCCAGATTATTGGTAATGCAGCCACGATAAATAAAACCAATGCAGTACCCAGTATAAGAAACAGTGCTCCAAAAAAAAATACAAAGTATAAAATACCATTGATTAAAGGTTCCACAATAGCCCTCCTAAGGATTCATTCTATAGAAACACTCATGTTATTTAGAAAGTCAGGATGCTAAACCTCTTAGTTCTCTTTCAATTTCTTCATCGCTATAGTCTTCTTGTCTTCTACCATTTTATCAGCTTAGAATACTTTATCTACATGCTTATATTCTGGACTGCGTTAGGACATATGTTTCTATTGTACAACCCGCTAGCAAGAAACTTACACTTAGCCCTGCTAATACGATACCTTTAAAGGCTCTGTTCATATTCATTTGCCCCTTTTATCTTTTCGTATTTTTTTCTCCATCCATAGACAGTCCATTATGAACGTTTTCATTATAAGTATTGTCTGCTGTTACTGTTTTACTTTCCTTACTATCTGTTTCGGCCCTGATTCTTCTCGTTTACCGTTTCAGTATTACGCTTCAATTCGCATTATCATTACATAAAAAGGACATACCTATTCATATATACCCCTTTATTATTTTATAAAGATTATACAAAAATTAACAATTAATCATTTACTCAACAATAGATAATATGGATAAAGAAAAAATACTAGAGAATATCACAGTGTAGTAGTCTCCTAGTATCTTTTCATAGTATTTTAACGGCTATGCAAATGAGGAGGGATAAAAAAAGACCTCTTACGGAAAGATAAGAGGTCATCAAGAAGATAAAAATGTTGTATTTGAAACACGCGAGTTTCTAATTCACATCATAACACAATATATCCATATATTCAATATATACATTAAATTAAGGGATGTATGTTCAAAAAAACACACGGAATATTAATTTGGAACAGTATGTTTTCTTCTTTTATCCTACTTTTTCTACACTGCCGTAATTGTAACAATGGATGGTATCCTCTGTATACTGATGAGCAATTGTAGCAAGTTCTTCTAAATTCTCTTCCGTTACCTCATGAGTAAACAGAACAAAATTACTGTCAGATTCGGAGTCTGTTGAAATGGAACCGATGATGATTTTATGTCGTTTCTGTTACTATTTCTTCGTAAGACTTCTTCACTTCAAACTAATATTTTTCCAGACGAACAAACATATCTTTCTAGAATAGATCTGCAATTTCTGTTTGATGATACCAGAATTTATGGAAATAATCAGGGATACTTCTTGTGTGTTCTAACAAGTATCCCTCTTTCTTTGTTGGATGATTACGAATAAAAATACTGGGTGTTTCCTGTCGCACTTGGAGGAAAACATCATAGTAAAAAATACAACATGCCACTTGTTGTAGCGCATTGTCCATCTTGAAACGGCACCATCGATCCGTTATGAAATGTTAAGCTTGCATCTCCTAGATTATATGTAAATATTCGCTAATTTAAGTCACCTTTCTTGTCTATTTTATGTTTAATATTGTCTCGTACCGTACAAACGGGAAATATTGTTAGTTTGAAAAGAGAGAGGAATAAAAATTCTTTATCACCTCTGTTCTTTCTTCTGTATGATAAAAAAAACGGAGAAAGGTAGAATTTTATCTAGCCTCATTATTCGTTAGAAAATTCTAATTTGATTAAATTGAAAGAAAATGATATATTGATTTTAGAATGATAATCCAATTAATGGATGACAACCTAATACCTGTAAGTGGACTGTGACAATGTCAGATAAACGGGAGGAATTTAATATGAAAAAATTATGTTCATTTGCTTTAATTGGTGCCTTAACCTTTTCGGGTTTTATCGTTTTAGACAGTACGCTACCTGATAAAGCGCGCGCTGAAGTAAATACGATTAAGCAAGCTTCAGCTGTTGTGGATGATTGGCCATGGCAGACGTATTTCTTATTGCATCACAATGTGGAATATCTACAAGAATTAGCCCCTGGTACGTTAAAACAAGGTGGTACGTTTGATACGACGGTGTATATAGGCGGAAAAGATGTAGGTGTTGTAAAGATTTATCGATTGAACGGAGAAGGTAAATTGCAACGCTACAAAACCATTTCTGCAGGTGAGGCTGGGCACCACTACTATTCTAAGTTCACAACACCAATTACAACGGTTTACACACCAGGTACATATGTGGCAGTACTAAAAGTAGACAATTCATATTATTATGGTGGTTCCTTCCAAATTACAAATTAAAACATATAGGTATATTTGTCTGAAACGCACTGGGTTACGGTGCGTTTTTTATTAGCTTACAGAACGCATGACCACATGGGAAATCCAAGACTACGATAGAAACGAAATTAAATGTGATGAAATTTGTAACAGTTAATGTGGATGCAACAATCCATGTTGGTATTTTAAAAGGGATGATAGGATTTGTCATTGGTTAAGATGCGGATACTGGTATGGCCGATAACGAATTAGATCCATTTACAACTGTTAAGATTCGGGCTGTGTTTCTAACTCAATAAGATTTGCATAGGATTATTTTAGAAAATTAATATTTGATTTTTATAGTGACTCAATATACCCTATTTTTAGAATCGAGTTACATATCTAAAAATCATCACCAAGAGAATCTGCAAACTTGCGGGTTCTTATTTAAAACATAATGCCAGAAAAGCTGAGGTGAATAAAGTGCAAAGTTTAAAATCTTTAAAACGTGACGTATACATTTTTCTTCCATTGTCTATTTATTTTTCATCCATTTTTATTTCATTCTATATTATAGAGAATACATTCAACTGGCTGAGTTTTTTACCAGCACTTGGAACCCTGTATGTCTGGGTAGCCAGTTTGATAGATATTGAAAATAAAAATTACAAAATAAAATAAAAAAGCATCGGAACTAGATGCTTTGCTCTTAATGTTATAGAATATTGAAGCCCATGACCATACAGCTACCAAATACAATACATAGTAAACCTAAAAATATTAAAAACTCTGGTAGATCAAAGTGTTCGAGTAACGCGCCTATTAATAATCCAAAGGGATATATCAGAATTTCAAGCCAGGTTACGCCCCCTGCTTTCTTTATTTCTCGGTAAGATACAACGCTGACAAGTAAAACGCCTACTACAATCAACCCTATCCCTAACATCATCCATCCATTCACCCTTTTGAAAATTTAGTATTTCACTTTCATATACTGCTCTTTTACGAGCACCAATAATTCCCTCAATTTCTTCTCTACAGGATGTTCTTGATTTTCAGATACTTCTCTGCCATAGGATGAAAAGTTTTGTGAGCAAGCACTAGTTGTAACTTCCAATTTCGCGTATGAGAAAGTATGCTCATTTTCTTCACCAATGTTTTCAGTAGTGCTTCCATTTGAACCAACGCGTATGCAGCTTTCGTCAAGTTTGGTGCGCTTTCCTTCCTTGTTAACCGTGTAATAGGTATCGTTGACTTCTCCATATTTCATATTAGGTGTTGATGTTACTGCGGTCCCGTCTGCAGAAAAAGTAACAACACGAAACCCATCTTCTTCTGGCAACAACTCAGCTCCTGGCACATTATATAGTACCAATAGGTCTCCTTCGTATGCTTCTGGAATGAGATAAATGGTATCTGTAGTGTCTTTTCCGAAACGGATACAACCGCTTAAAAGAATCATAATAAAGATCCCGCAATACATTATAACTTTTCTCATAGAGTTTCTCCCGTTATGTGTAAGAATGGTATAGTATGTATTATATAATGCAATATATTTCCTTGGATAGAATAAGTTTCTAGTTTGAAGTCGGTTTTACTATTGTCATATAAAAGATTTATGTCAGTGGATGATTAGTACAAAGAGAAATGGAGTGAATTGATGAGCAAACGTTTTGCATTAACATATGAAAATAAGATTTTGAGAAAGATAATGATTACCGTAAGCATTGTCATACTCGTTTTCATTGCAACAGGGTGTGATTCTGTCCAAAATGAGGCAAAGGATGTAACGGATATTCCGCTTAACAGCAAACTAGATTCCCTTATTTCAGAAAGTATCATTGCCTGGAATCAAGACAAATTAAATCATACAGAAAAACAATTTGAGACGCATGTAATCTATGGAACTGAGATGAAGGATGAAAAAATGTATGTCTACCTCCATTCCCTCATGCAAGGATATAACCGCGAAACACAGACAGTTCCTCAAGCAGGACATTTACTTCCAGTCCGTGTGACAGTCACAAAAAATGGGGATGATTACATCATTGAAGATTACCGTGAACCAGGAGATGGTGCTGAAAATGAACCTACTTTGCGCAACATGTTCCCGAATAAGTATGCGGATCAAGCACTTGCTATATCAAATAAAATAATACAACCATTAGAATCTCGTATGCAAGAATCCGTTTCTAAGTCGCTGGAAGAAACAAATAATGAGAGACAAGAAAGATAACAAATATACTATTTATAATCGAATACACAACAAAAAAGGAGAGATATAATCTCTCCTTTTTCTACTTTATACCTAGCATTATTTGTTATATCCACCAAGTTGCTGTTCTGCCATAGCAACGAGACGTTTTGTGATTTCTCCACCTACAGAGCCGTTCGCTCTTGCAGTTGAATCCGCGCCTAATTGTACCCCGAATTCTTGTGCAATTTCATATTTCATTTGATCCAGTGCGCTTTGTACACCTGGTACCACTAAAGAGTTGTTACGATTGTTTGCCATCATATATCACCTCCTGTACGTTTAATATGCTACGAAACAAAGAAAATATTATTGGTAAATAAAACCATTTATAGTTTGTTCTTTTATCCACTATTTTACTTTTCCGTAACGATTTCAGCAGAATAACAGTATGAGTTTCGTTTATTCGCATTAATATACAGAATGGAAAATATGTTTACAAAGAGTTATATTTTTTATAAACATTTATTGATGTAGATGTATTGCAAGTTCTTATAAAATATTGACAGATAATAGGCTACGTGTTAAATTCGGAATATTCGAACACTCAGGGGGTAAGTGACTAATGTCGGTTAATAAGATAGAAGAATATTGGTATATGTATGCTAAAGATAATGAGTTAAACATGAGTGTTCCAGATGCATGGATGTTTGGGGATGGTTCCAAAGAAATGGGAGATGAATTAGGAGGTTTAGTTGTTAAAGGAATCAAAACAGGAACATGCGCTGCACATTGTGTTTATGAGCTTGAAGGGGAAGAAATTCAAAAAGTTGGTCAGTACGATATTGTATTGGATGGAGACAATAACCCATTAGCAATTATAAAATATACAAAGATCGATTTACTACAAATGAATGAAGTAACAAATAGTTTTGCAAGATCTGAGGGTGAAGGGGATTTAAGTTATGATTATTGGTATAGTGAGCACGTTAAATTTTTCACTTGGGAATTAAGTCGATATGGACTTAATTTTACTCCAGACTTAATGCTAGTTTGTCAAACGTTTAAGGTAATGGATGTTTATAAAGATTAAACATGAATAAAAATCAAACATGTTTATTTTATATTATGTTTTAAGCATTTCGTCATGTAAAAAAACAAAATCCCCTTAATATAGGGGTTTTTCTAATCACTATCAAGTTAAGTAATTTATTATTCAACAAAACGGAAAAACAAGCTTAATTCTCATATATATCCGTAAAGATATAAAACTTTCGTTATGGGGGCCTCTAAAATCTTAGCTTGATGGTGATGAGTATATCCCCCTTTTTACTTCTTTTCTCTCCCTTGTCAATGAATATGGTATATAATTCAGCACCTTCCAAAACTGATTTTCTTCCACATTACGATAAAAATTCCATATCAATTAAGGATTCTATTTCTTCACCGTTTCTCCAATACATAACTGGATTACGTCTTCTTGGGGATAAAAGGGACAGGAAAGCTGCTAAGCTAGCGTAAGGTGCTAAATTCCCTCAAAGTATCTCAAAAGCTGGATAATCATTTAATATTTCTGTACTCTCCAACTTACAACAAAACACATCGCAAAATATTTTTACGATGTGTTTTAAAAGGGAAATCATCATCAAGTTTTTCACCCATATTTTTATAAGGAGTTTTACCATTGAGGATAAACGCCTTCATTTCAAAACAGTTCTTTTCATTTGTATACGATATGTCTCACACATATAGTATACAAATTATTACACTTACTTTTCTTCACCGCTTGCTTGCATGGAATTAAAAGTCCAATTTAATTTCAATGCATCTCCCTGAAATACATTTTGGTCTTCCCTACTATCTACGAATGTGAACATTACATAAAATGTATCATCATCACCAGGAGCAAGTCCATTTCCTTCTCGGTCTACCACACCTTTTTGTACAAGATCAGGAATACTTCCATTTTGCGTAGCTACCTTTAATTCAGATAATGTAGTAGACCAAATTGGAACCTCATTTTTATCCAAATTCCACAAGAAATCAACACGGATATGATCACCAAAATCAGCATTTCCATTATCTCCTTTCGTATCGATTACACTGTAATCTGTCAGGAGTTTCACATCTTCTATTGCTAAGGTTCCTTTGTTAACTAATTGAAAACCACGCTCCATTTCATCACCTGGTTTCAGATTGTCGACATTAATAACAACTTCAGGATTCACACTCAAATCTAAAGTACCCGCTGCAAATGTGTTTTGTGATACTTCCTTATCACTAAAATACGCATATGTTCCCCCGCCAATTAAAGATAAGCCAAGCGCTGCAGTTATAACACCCATACCAAGTTTTTTCTTCATACTCATTTCACAAATCCCCCTATTTTTAAAGTTTAAACTACAAACCTTATTTCCATCCCATAAACAACAACAATAATAATTAAGCAACTACCTTGTCCCATAATGAAAGCGAACTTACTCTAAACTAGTTACTTCATGTACCTAAACGACTATGACTCTTAAAATGACCGGTAATGTTACCGTAAATCATTACCGGTCATTTGTTAGCCAATCTCATTTCATTTACTATTCATTGTCTGATTACTTTATTTACTCTAGAAGTTTGTCCACTTATTTTTTGGGCTCTAAACCGATAGAACGTAAGATTTTATCTAACGTCACTGGCCCTACATTTTCTTTCGGTTTCTGATTTTCTTTGGCATCTGGACCCTTTTTCAAGAAGTTTTTCTCAATAAAACGAATATCTGTTTCATCTACAACACCATCTTGATTTATATCTCCATCTTTTACAGATACTTTTCCTTTTCCATACGATAAAGCTGCTATTCTAGCATCTTGAATATCCACCATTTTATCGCCGTTTACATCACCTGCAAGGTTATCATCCATGTCAGCTCTAAAGTTTTGTCCCACTAATTCTCCCTCCTGCATTTTTCCTATTTTTGTTGCTAATTTACTATTTAAATGACCTGGCATTTCTACGAAAATATCATATTCTTTATCGCTTACTGGGACACTATGAATTTCAAATTGCCCGTTATCATCAATCGTTCCTGTATATTTCTTTCCATCCTTGCCAACTGCGTACACTTTTGCTCCTAGTGTTGTATAGTCTTTCTTACCTAAATATCCCTCTTCATTCAAGAAAGCTTCCGGGCCAATATATCCTGTAACCGTTGAATGTTTCGAAACAATAGCAAAAGATTTATCTTTAAACGCAGGAATCTCAATGCCTTCTGATGCACCAGCTTTTGTATAATAGAACTTATCTACTCCAAATGCAGTTAAATCATTAAAGTATTCATCGTTCGTCATCTCGAATGTAACATCTAAAAATGGTGTATCTCCATCTAATCCTTTAAATTCTTTTCCTTCCAATGATGCGCCAACTTTCACCTTGTTTTCCCAAGCTCCTTCTTCACTTATCTTCGGATCCTCTAATTTAAGGTTCAGTCCATGTTGTTTTACATATTCCGTAAGTGCTGGATTTGGTTTCACATCTGTAAATTTAAATAGCTGCTTGTAATAAGGAATTTCAAATGTACCTGACATAAGCTGTTTTACATTATTAAGATTCAAAGTTAACGTAATTTTCTCTCCTAATTTGATTTTATCTTTGTCATAACTTGGAACAGCGTATTCTGTCCCTTCTTTTACAAAGACGTAATCTTTATATCCAGTTGCCATATTCCCTGCAGTTGCAAGATCATATCCAAATAATTTTAAATTTAATGGTTCATTTATTTCCTCTGGAAGTACTCCAAATTTAAAATCACCATTTGCTTGAATTGTATTCAACCAACCTGATGGGAAGGCTGAGTTTTGATAATATACAATTTGATTCGCTCTTTGATCATATTGCAAGCCTTTTGCCTTTAATGCATCTACTGTAGAATCATAAATATTACCATGCACCCATAATGCACGCTGGCCGTCTTCTTCTTTAAACATAGAATCATTGACTTCGTGTATACCAGGTTGTACATCCTTAAATTTCATTTCAGGTATTACATTATCAATGATAATGCTATCGCCTTTTGTATAAGATTTTCCTTCTTTATCATATCCAACGAAGTTCAATTCGTAATCTCCATCAGGCAACATAACAGGTTTATCCGCAATTGGATGAGCTGGATCTCCTGTGAATGGAAGTACATACCCTCCCATACCAGAAAACATCATATATTCAACATTCGGTGTTAGACTACTTGCATTAAGTGTACCAACGACTCCTAATGCCTTCCCTGTCTTTCGGTCCTTCACAACTGCATCAATGGTTTCAAGAGGACTATTTAATTTAAATGTCAACGGCGAACTTGGTCTTTCCATAAATGGATGGAATTTTGAAGCATCTGTTGCCATTGCATCTCTCAGTAAATCTACAGACGCAATCCCTTTTTCTGTGAATTTAACTGCAAATGGTACTTGATATACTTCTTTTCCATTGTTTTTATTTAAAATATGAATATAGCCCTCATATCTACCAAATTCAGCGTTTTCTGGAATGATAATTTCAGGGCTAATTTCCTCTGATGCACCAGGAGCTACTTTAATAGAATCTGGTACGTTTAGCTTCACACCATTCTTCGCTGCATCTTGCACACCTACACTTGTAGGTGAAAATTCTACCTCTAATTTAAACTCTTTTCCATCTGTTTTACTGCTGTTCTTAATTAAAACTTTTCGACTATCTTTAATAGGCCCATTTTCAATTTGATTTTTATACCCAAATGCAATAGAACCTGTTTTTTCTTCAATTTCTACTTCTTCATCACCTACAACGTTTGATGTTTTATCAACAACCTCGATAGATGTATCTGCATGAACTGCACGATATGCATCAATTCGCCCTGAGCCCACCTCAAATACAGAACGCTCTTCCTTTAAATCAACTGCGGTATTCATGAGTGCTTCTTTTACTTCAAATGGACTATATTTTGGATGTTCTTGTAAAATAAGTGCCGCTACCCCTGCAGTATGAGGAGTTGCCATAGAGGTACCTGACATACGTCCATACGCTACCGGATAATTCTCTCCATCTTTTGGATCATTAATATATTCAGGAACAGTTGAGAAAATAGACACACCTGGTGCTACAATATCTGGCTTAATATCATCTGTCTTAGTTGCAGGACCGCGGGAGCTAAAATCAGCTAAGTGATCTCCCTCTGTTTTTATATTACTTAGTTCTCCAAACGCTAACGACACATCTCCTTGTACAGCTTTTGCTTGTAATTTCTCACCATCTACTTTTGTTAAGCGGAACGATGGAATAGACGAAGTATTTTCCCCAAGATAACTTGTAATTTCACCATCTACATTGTTATATACGATTACCGCTTTTGCGCCTGCTTCCTTAGCATGCTTAATTTTTTCATCAAATGTAATCTCACCGCGTTGGATAAGAGCTAATTTTCCTTTTACATCTTTTCCTGTAAAATCATTTGATTTTCCAAGCCCTGCATATACAACTGATACGGATTGACCTTTCAAATCTTCAATCTTATCAGTAAAGCTTTTTCCAAGTAGCATCATCTTATCCACATGTAAATCACCTGCATCGATAGAAAACGTTGGGATCGTCATTGCAGCATCACTGGCTCCAACTGTAATTGGAAGTGCCGCTGCACTAGGTGATCCAATGGTACCTTCTTCCGGACCACTATTACCTGCTGCTACTACTGTAACAACACCAGCTAACATCGCATTGTTCACTGCGACAGAAGTAGGATATAAAGGATCATTAATAGACGCTCCTAGTGATAAATTGATAACATCCATATCGTCTTTCACCGCTTTATCAATCGCAGCAAGAATACCGCTTGTTTGTCCACTTCCATATGGACCTAATACGCGATATGAATATAAATCTACATCTGGAGCAACACCCTTCACTGCATAATCCACACTATTCTGTTTGTCTGCAGAAATTGTCCCAGCTACATGCGTACCATGGGATGTATAATATGCACTCCCCTCATAAATCTCAGGATATCCTCCAGAATTTTGCCAATCCTTATACGTTGTCTCCATTGGATCAGCATCATTATTAACAAAGTCCCATCCTTTTATTGAGTTCGGATCTATTTTGCTTGGATCTTCACCTTGCTTTGCACGATATCCTTTATATGCAGCTTTCAAATCCGGGTGGTTGTAATCAATACCTGTGTCCAGTACACCTACCTTAATTCCTTTACCTGTTATTTTTTCATCATGCAGCTTGTCCACACCAATTTGCGGTACACTATCTGCCATTTTTGGTTCAACAGCAGTCTTAGCTGTTTCTTTCGGCAAATCAATTTTAACCTCATGATCTTCCCATACGCGCTTAACGATACCGGTACGAACTAAGTCTTCAATCATGTTCGCAGGTAACGAAATCGCTACACCATTAAAGGCATTCTTATATTCTCTTGTTATTTTTGCAGATTTTAAATTTGTTCCTTTCTCTTTATTCTTTTGAAGCTGTTCAAGCTCTGCTTTAAACCCTTTATGTGATGCCTCTACCTTTTGTTCCGCATTTGAAAGAGCTACCTTTTTCCCTTTAGCCGCTTGTTTTAATACCTCGATTTTGCTAGGTGCTTGCTTAAACTCTATAATCACATTCACATTATTAGGACTTGCTGTATTAATACCTGGCGAAATAATAAAACCTGGTTTTGTATCTAACGTTTTTAAGGCATTACGTTGTTCCTTTGTCAGGTCTTTCAAGATAGCATTTGCATCATCAATTCCAGTTAAAGTAGATGTATTTACCTCTTCCGCTAATACGTTATA
The DNA here is from genome assembly GCF_900108285.1 of Bacillus sp. ok061. Lineage (NCBI taxonomy): Bacteria > Bacillati > Bacillota > Bacilli > Caryophanales > Bacillaceae > Bacillus > Bacillus sp. ok061. The sequence goes on from NZ_FNUW01000024.1 coordinate 80,778, forward strand.
TGGAATTCCTTGAGACAATAACATTCCAGCTGTTAACGTTCCAATAAGAATCTTTCCAAATTTCCCTCGTTTCATATTGCATCTCCCCATTATTACTATTATTTTTTGAAACAAATTGATTCTTAACTTCCCATTTAGCATTGGAAACTCTATTAATCTTAATCTTTTGTATCATGAAAGATTTCCAACACTACTACCATCCCCATACCTCATATAGCTAATCACTCACTTTTCTCTTTCTATAAGAGCCCCCCATCATTTATTTTCAACAAAGGATTTTCACAAAATGAATTATTAACAAGATTAAAATGTAATTCTATTTTTATTATTTCACGTTTTGATTATTCTGAAAATTAAACAAAAGGAGTATCTTTTCTCTAAGAATTCTATGCCTACATAGTACAAAAGAACTATCTTGTCCTCTATTCTTTGTAATACAGAATAAAGCAACATGATAGTTCTTTGAAAGATCTCTTATTTAATCCAACGGAACCAATTGATTTCGAACTGCATAAATCACTGCTTGCGATCGACTTTTGACATTTAGTTTTTTAAAAATTTTATTGATGTGAATTTTAACTGTTTTATCACTAATATATAGAACTTCAGCAATTTCTTTATTACTAAGTCCTTTTACTAATTCAAAGAGAATTTCCTTTTCACGTTCCGTCAGTTCATTTTCATTTGATTCTACTTTCATTTTTTGCTGATGATATGTAATTAATTTTTTTGTCATACGCGGATGAATTACGGAATCGCCTCGATATAACATTCGAATTGCTGCTACTACCTGCTCTGATGATGAATCTTTTAATAAATAACCATCAGCACCAGCCTGAAGTGCATCCATTAAATACTCATCATGCTCATACATTGTAAACACAAGTACTCGGCAATTCGGATATTTTTTTTTCACTAATTCTGTAGCTTCAATCCCATTTTTCCCTGGAAGGTTAATATCCATCAGAATACAATCTGGTCTGCATTCTTCTACTTTTCCCAATACTCCATCCCCAGAGCTAGCTTCTCCAACCACTTTCATATCAGATTCATCCTCTAGTATGCTTCGAATTGCATCCCGTAAAAAAGCATGATCATCTACTACTAATATTTTAATCATTTTACGCACCCCTTGTTTGTGAATCTGGAATTAACAGTGTAATTTCTGTTCCTTTCCCTACAGAACTATCAATCTGTAAAGTAGCCCCTAATTGGTCAGCTTGTTCATTCATATGTAATATACCATAATGTGGCTCATTCTTTGTTTTAACCATAGACTCAAATAGTGAAAAGCCAACTCCATTATCCTTAACTCTTAAAAGCACGTGCTCACTTTGATAACTGAGTAAAACATCAGCCTTTTTTGCTTGCGCATGTTTTACAATGTTTTGCAAACTCTCTTGTAATGTATCAAAAATAACCCTTTCTTTTGAAAAACTAAGCGCACGTGCATGACCCCTTTCATGATATGTAATATCTAGTCCATATTCTTGTTTTAAAGATTTTATTTTACTTGCTATCGCCTGCTTAAGGCCTAATTGTTGTGTCGGATATGGTTTTAAAGCATAAATAGAATAGCGAACTTCTCCTAGGCTTCCTCTTAAATCTTTTATGCTTTTCTCCACTACTTGCTGCATATCAATTGGTTTATCTCGGTATTTTTTCTGCGCGGATTCTAGTTGGAATATTACCCCAGCTAATGTTTGTGCAATACCATCATGAATTTCTCGGGCGATTCTATTTCTTTCTTCTAAAATCATTCTTTTTTCCTGTTCAGAAATTAATATCCTTGTTTTAACTACGTTAGCTAATTGGTTAGAAAATGTAGCTAACGACTGTACATCTTCTGGAAAGAAGCCCGCATTTCTGCTTTTCCCTGCAACAAACATTCCGACTAGTTCATCATTAACAATAAGAGGAAAATATACAAGTGAGCGTATGACACTTTCAAATATTTCATCTCCAGGAGCCGTACCAATTTTCCAATCATTAAATACAAGATTTTTAGAAAGTCCCTCAAACGTATCGTAATTTTCTAAATGATCAGAAATATCAGCACGAACTTTCCCATCTTTTAATAGAATATTCCAGTTTCCATCATCTTTTGTCCATATTGCATATGCTTGTATGCCAAAAAAACCTTTAAGTGCTTGTTTAATATGCTTCAAGTTTCCTTCGGTTAATCCTCGACTAATTTCGGTCGTAATAAGAAATAACTCATATAATCGTTCTTTCTCCATCCTTATCCGTACAGAAAAAGAACTAATAACGGAAGTTGCTACAAGTGGAAAAAAGAAAAACAGTACTGTAACCTCGTTTACTTCCACACTATATGTACTAATTAGTACATGCATCAGTGCCGTATAAGAGAAACCAAAAGTTTCGCAAAGAAATACCGTAATAGTTTTTTTATACCATTGATAAATTGAATATGGCTGCGGAAGAAGTATCATTAACAAATCGTAAAAGCGGTTGTTGAAAAAACAAAAAAACACGCAAAATAATAACAAAGATATTAAATTTTCATACAGAACTGACATTTCTATCTTATTAATTAATAAGAACATACATTTGTTTGAAAACCATTGGGCAAAAATCAAACTAAGTGCATGTTGAGTACTATTAAATAACATTCTTTGTATCGGTGAACGACGATACAGGTGAATAATTAGCGTGACGAGTACAATAGCAACAATAGTTATATGGATTCCAAACTGCCAACTCATAGCGTAAATTATCGGAAAGGTAAGCGAGCTAGTTCCTCTCCAAAATCTTACAGGAAAATACTCTGCAATCCCCATAAATAGTAACAATAATATTAGTATTGTTGGATGAGAAGGGATTTTAATTTCAAGTAAAGAGATAGTTATAGTAACCAAACCAAGAAAAGAAATAAAATAAAGATAAGAACTAGCAATCTTTTCTCTCATAAAGATAGAATTTACATCTTTCAAAACAACCCCTTCTTTCCTTATAAAAACTTCATTTTCTCTATTATCTAACAAAAAACCGGCACTGGCAAAATGGAAGGATATCCACTAGCCAATCACCGGCTGTGTACTGCACCTAAAAAGGCAAGACACAATACTAGTATATAACAGTTTGTAAAGTTTACCCATTAGTCAAATGGTGTAATTGTACATACTTTTAGACTTAGGTCTACTAGTACAAAAGATGTATACAGAATTGAAATTTTGATTCACTAAAACAATTCTAAAAAATAGAAAGGCAACCATAAATACCTACCTATTTATTAAAGGGTTAGCGTTATTACAAGTCAAAATAATAAAAACGCATCTCCAATTATTAGATAACTATCTAATAAATTGGAGGTGCGGTTCACTTAGGTCATTGATGTTTCAGCTATTCTCTTTATTTGAAAATTACATCTATCATACTAATTTAATATTATATTCCTGAAGCCAACTATTAACTTGAAGTAAATAATCTATTATACCTCGTGCATCATTACCTGAAATTACTTCGTCTTTTCCTTCTGCAATAGCACGAACTCTTTCTACATTAATTAATGGCAAAATAGGTGATTCAGGATTGTTCAACACATGTAACATCCAATCACTAATACCTTGTAGATAAGAGGCATCCTTAGTGCTTGGATATGCACTTTTTTTACGATAACGTACATCCTCTGGAAGTACATTTTCAAAAGCTCTACGTAAAATACCTTTTTCAATATTGTCTATGCTTTTCATTTCGAATGGGACATTCCATAAGTATTCTACAAGCCGGTAATCGCAAAATGGAACTCGTACTTCAAAGCCATTCATCATACTTGTGCGATCTTTTCGTTCAAGCATAAATGGCAAGAAACGTGTAATAAACATGTAAGACATTTGACGTTGCTTCATTTGCAGATCACTTTCACCTTCTAAGAAGGGAACCTCAGCAACTGCATCTTCAAATTTTTGTTTTTGATATTTTTCAGGGCTAATCTTCGCTTTAAAATCCTCAGATAAAATTTCTGTACTATACCATAAATTAACACTCCAAGGGAATATCTCTGCATCTAGAAACTTCTCTTGATGGAACCATGGATATCCTGAGAATACTT
>NZ_FNUW01000040.1:0-42904 GCF_900108285.1 Bacillus sp. ok061
TGTGTGTACTTATGAAGTATGTCTTAAGTACATTTTGATACCTTTTGAAGTAGTTTACGCTGCAAAGAATATACTATATCTAAAGCTGTACCTTTCGAAACACTTCACAGACGTATAAAGAATTCTTTTATCTTTATAAGTATGAAAATAAAAACTATTCGAAAAAGTTATACTTTATCAATACTAGTTTTTTTCATCTTATATTAAAATGAAAATACCCTTTCAAAGTATCGTAACTCCTTTCGTAAATCATGGAAGGAGTTTTTTTATTCATAAAGGTATAATAAAAAGAAAATATTTAAAATAAACCCACATATTTTCACATGACATGAAAATACTAATACTTGTTTTAGTACTTTAATTCCAAAGTATTAAAACAGGATTACTAACTGCGATACTAGGAGGATGTTACTATGAATATTCGTGAAGGATTAATTCCAACTACATTAGGTACAGCAGTTACAGCTGCGGGTTATGCTTTGAAGCAAACTCGTGGATCTAATAAGATGATTGCAAATACCGTATTTGGATTTGGCTTAGCTCACGTTGTTTTAGGTGTAATTGATCTTGTAGAACATCGTCGTTAGAAGAAAAGGCAAGCACATTTTGATGCTTGCCTTTTTAATATCGTCAGTGTGTATTATTTTTGTTTATAGATTTCTCGAGCTCTTTATTTATAGTGTTTTGAAAGTAAACTTTTGTTGTTAATCTTGCTGAAAATAGCTAAAGTCCGATAAGGTTAATGAAATTAATGTTTTGAAAGTAAACTTTTGGATAAAAGTTTACATTGGAGTTTTGAATCATTTATAGCTAATTTCCCAATAAATTTCTCAATATAGATATATATGTTATTTATGGTTTTATATAGAAGGTTAATGAAAAATATATTATTATAAAAATTAAGCTGCTGTCATTTGTTTTTCCCTTACGCTAAAGATAAGATCATACTCTCCGATCTTATCTTTTTCATTTGTAGATTCGTAATAGGGGTCACCATATCAAAAAAAGAAAATTGTACGTTTAGACACAATTTGGACACAAATTAACCGATTCCCTGTACGTTAAGGAATCGGTTATTCAATTTATCATTTTTTTATAGAGTTTTTCTCTCGTAATGGTCTTAGGTTATTGAAGCTTGCTTTTTGGTTTAAATTCCAAACATAATCACCTGTCAACGTAATATGTTCCCATCCAAGTGGAGATATATGTTGTAAATATTCTTCTGGAATGTCCATGCCTTTTGCACGTAATGCATCTACTGCACGTGATATATATACCGTATTCCATAATACGATTGCTAAAATAAGAAGTTGCAAGCCACTTGCTCTATGTAATTGATCCTCATAAGAACGATCACGAATTTCACCTAATCGGTTAAAAAATACAGCTCGAGCAAGTGCATGTTTTGCTTCACCTTTATTTAAGCCAACCTGTACACGTCTTCTAAGCTCAGGACTCTGCAACCATTCTAATGTATATAATGTTCTTTCAATCCTTCCTATCTCACGCAAAGTTACAGACAAGCTATTCTGTCTTGGATGGGCTGCAAGCTTTTTAAGAATAAGAGAAGCTGTGACTGTTCCATTACGAACAGAACTAGTTAATCGTAATAAATCATCCCAATTTTCTCTTATTTTCTTTGTATGAATTGTTCCACCGATCATAAATTCTAGATGCGGTCGATTTAAGGGCTTTTCAAACGTATAAATTTTATTTTTACTAAACGTTTTAATTCTAGGAGCAAATCGAAATCCTAACATATGACACATGGCAAAGACATGATTTACAAAGCCCGCAGCATCTGTATAATGTTCTTCAATTTCCAAATCTGTTTCATGATATAGTAGGCCATCAATAATATGTGGCGCTTCTTCTGAAGAACTAATAACTTGTACATAAAATGGGGCGTATTGATCTGAGATATGGGTATAAAAACTTAATCCTGGATCCCTACCATGCTTTGCATTTACTTGTGCTAACGGACTAGACTGACCACCAGCTCTAAAGAATTGTCCATCAGAAGATGAAGTCGAACCATCTCCCCAATGAGAAGAGAATGGATATTTATGCTGAAAATCAGTGATTGCTCCAAGTGCTTTGGAGTAATTTTCATCCCTTATATACCAATCCGATATCCAAGCTAATTGTGTATAAGATATATTTGGACATGCATCTGCCATCTTTGAAAGACCAAGATTAATTCCATCAGCCAAAATAGCTGCGAATAATACAGATTTATCCTTTGGCTCAGTTTGGGTATGAAGATGAACAAAATGTTTACTAAAATGGGTCCAGCTATCTACTTCTACCAATAGATCTGTTAATGTAATGCGGGGTAATACACTATAAATAAGTCTAGTTAGATCTTCGACCTCATCCGGAATCATTTTCTTTAAAGATGCAATTTGTATTTTATCTGCATAGATTTCAACATCTGGCAATAATTGATTTTGAATTAAATGATTTACCTTAGTGAGTTGCTCTTCCATTAACTCAAATCGTTCCTGTAAATACTGATCTATGTTGGTTGGGATTGTTAGTGGAACTTGATGTTTCTCCTTTAATTCTTTCCATTTTTCTGGAGGTAAAAGATATTCTTCAAAATCCTTATATTGTCTACTTCCTACAACCCACATGTCCCCAGAACGAAGATGATTACATAATTCCGAAAAGATACCGAACTCATAGTAATGACGATCAATACCATTTTCTTTCATTACATGCTTGAACCATTTCGATTTGAGAAAATCCATTGGAGCTGTTTCAGGGATTTTTCTTTTTCCTGTTTGGTTTATTTCTTTCAACATCTCTAGGGCTTGAAATAAAGTATGGCTCGCTTTAGAGGCTTTAAATACATACGTACTTAATAATCTAGGGGCAAACTTCCGAAAATGCCCATAATGATTGTCTAATAGATCTAAATAGTCAAATTCTGCTGGTCTGGCTAGTTCTTCAGCCTGTTCTACTGATTGTACAAATTGTTCCCATGAAATAATAGATTGTAAAGATTCAAATGGGTCTTGTTCTAATTCTTTTGCTTCAATTAAAGCCTTTCCAACTTTTGCGTATAAACGAACCTTTTCATTAATCGCTTTTCCGTCCTTTTGAAAATGTTCCTTATGTTTCTTTTCTCCACGATTAAACATTCTACCCATTAGTTTTTCAAGCATCTCTATTCCCTGATCTGTTAAAAAAGCATATATATGAATGAGAAAAGCCATAAGAGTTGCATGTCGTTTGAGCTCATGAAACCTAGATAAATGTTGATTAGAATAACGTGATCCTTCACGTGCCATCTGTAGCAATCTATTCTGATGCACTTCTCTGCCGTTCTCTAAAGGTAAATTTAATTTTTGAATAAACTCTATTCGATCCATAATCTTGTGAAAATTTTTTACAGAAACAACACCTGAAGGTTGCCGAAGCCATGATAAATACGAAAACTTGTATCCTTTTCCTACACTTAATAACTTGTCTAGTTGCTTACATTGAGAAGAAGTAAGATTTCTTGTTAATTGTTTAAAAATCTTTCTATGTGCTCGTTCACGTACAGCCCATGCTACATGTTCAATTGCATATATGGCTGGAAGAATGATTTTTCTTTTCCTCATTTCTGTAATAAGAGCCTCTACTAAAAGATGGCCTTGATCTGTTTTCATTGCCATTGGGAGAAGCCAACGTGCTAGCTCTCGATATTCTTTTAAAGTAAATGTCCGAAATCCTAATGTATTTCTGATTTTACTCAAATGTTCTCGCCGCGTTGCATCACGCCCACGTGCATAGTTCTGTATAGCTGAAGGTAAAATTCTTAGTTGTTTAGCAACTGTATGTACAATAAAATCTGGAATTGTTTCATTTGCAGATAATGGTCTCCCAGGAAAGCGTAAGTAAGCAATTTGTATGGCAAAACCTAATCGATTGGCAGCACCGCGTTGTTTATTTATAATTTGCAATTCTTCATCAGATATTGTGTAATATCGTAGAATTTCTCTCTCGTCCATATGCTCAGGAACTTCATAAAAGTATTCCCTTTGTTCTACAGTAAGAAGCTCTCTCGTTTTCAACTTCCCATTTCCCTTCGTACAGTTGTAGTATTTATTGTAGGGGTAGTTAAATATTTCAGAAATTAAAATTATTCATATTTAAGTAGATAAAATATATATAATAGAATGTGCCTAGTTAACAGTTACATATGCAACTGTCATCGCCCTCCTATGCTAAAGGGCTCCTCTTTTCATTGCATTTCTATTTTGTCCTCCTTAACATGTATTGAGGTTTTTTCATGAAATTATATGCAAACAAAAAGAAAAGCGAGCTCTTTTATCTCGCTTTTCTTATATACAAGGGATTTAATGACAGATTATTTATAGTATACAATAAATATGTACAACATATATCCATTTTACTATTTTCTCAATACCGATTTTGATACTATTACATTATATTTATTATTATATATTTACTATATGTTTTTTAGACTAAAAAACATACGGACCGAACTTTTTATGTTAATTAGACTACATGGTTGTAAGAAAGGATTGTTGGTAGAATGGTATTTACAGATTTAGAACGCTCTCTACAACAGGGGTTTCTCACTGATATTCGAGGAATTGTTCGTACGCTTCTTCAGGATATGGACTATGTTGTTGTAGAGGAAGATAGATCTTTTATTACGGATGCGTTTGTCGAGCAAGTAATGGTCTATCTAGAAAAAACACGTTTTTTTCAGAAGTGGATAGAAGTGGATTTTTCTACTGTTGAGCTAACAGAGCTATTGCAACAGATGGAACACTCTATGCGGAGAAGAAAGTCTACCTTAAGACAGCGGAACTATTTTAACAGTTTACTATATGATTTAAGTCTGCGAGAAGGTATTCCAAAGGATTATTTATGTATGAAAAAGAGACTATTGCAATTGGAGCATCTGAAGGAACAGCAGAAAAAGGAAAAACTTCAAAATTCGGTCTCTACGAAGCAAATTAAAGTATGAAAAATTTCTTGTAGGAAAACGTTTGGACGCACATTAGAAATACCAGAGAATATAAAACAGAGTGAAGTAAATGAGTTATTTAGTAAGATACATCGGAAACAATGTAAGATACAAAGAGGAAATAGGGAGAATTTTGAGGAATAATATAGTTATAAGAATATAGATACTTAGATGAAGCCCTTGCATATATAAAACATTGGCGGAACAAATAGATGATATTAGGTTATAAAAAACGTTCATCCAAAAAGGGGAAGAGATTATGCCAAAAGCTTTCTATATGGATATTGAGTATTATGAGAGACCTGCAGATATATTGCGGATACTTGGACATCCTATGCGTTTGATGATTGTTCGAGAATTAATTGCGAAAGGTCCATTAAATGTATCCGAGTTACAGAAGTTACTACGTGTTCCACAATCTACAATGTCACAGCAGTTAATAAAGTTAAAACAGTTTAAGATCGTTTCCTATGAGCGAAAAGGAAATGAGGTTTATTATATAGTGAGTGACGAAAAAGTGATTGAGAGCATGAAGAGAATAGAAGGTTTGCAACAGTGGACGTAAGAAGACCTGGAGAATATTTCTACAGATTGAGATAAACTTTTTATAGTATATATGGTTTTAAAATAATGTAAACAATTACGCGATATGTGGAATATTCTATTTGTAAAAAAAGGAGGGCATGCTTATGAAAGCAACAGGTATTGTAAGAAAAGTAGATAATTTGGGACGAATTGTAATACCAAAAGAAACAAGAAAAACTTTACAGGTGGAAACAAGCGATGCTTTAGAATTTTTTGTAGAAGAAGATGCGATTGTTCTACAAAAATATACACCTCATGGTACTTGTCCTATCACAGGAGAAATATCTTCAAGGAATGTAAAACTAGTAGGCGGAAAGCTGACGTTGAGTCCAGAGGGGCTAAAACAACTGTTAGCTGAACTAGAACAATACAAAGTAACTGTATGAGAAGAATAGGGGGAGAATTCATTGGAAACGAAATTACAATCATTTCAAAAGGATAGAGGTAAGAACATACTATTTTCACAGGAACACTTATTACAAGAAGCGTTTCAAAAGAAGAAGGATATCACGTTAATCCTGTTAAAAGGACTACATATAAAAGGAATAATAAGAGGATATGATACTTTTTCTATTTTAATAGAATATGAGGGGAAACAACAGCTTGTATATAAACATGCAATCTCCACGATTCGATTCTAAAGCCCACGGACAGGACGTTCACACATTTGCCGGTACCTGACCCCTTAGAAAAATAACTAAGGGTATAACTTTTATGTTATAATTCAATACTCAGCTAATATTTATACTATACAACGACGTCTAAACTAGAAGTAGAAAAACCCAACCCTATTCTATATAGATATGGGTTTTTCTACTTCTAGTTTATCATATAAAACCCAACATGAAGCGGAGAGAATGGTACTATGTATCCTAAGTTTTTTGATAAAATGGCCTTTTCAAAGGAGCATAAAGATTTATTAATTCAGTTGTATAATAAAGAAATTACAAGAAATGAGTATAATCGTGTATTAAACAATCTATATGAGACAAAGCATAAGGTAAATGAAAATAAGAACCCAGATAAAGTGCTGGGTTCTGCTGCAAAGTTTTTTTAACAGATAAAAACCTGGTATGATTACAGTTTACTCTTTTTTTCATAAATATTACTCCGATTTGAAATATGAAAGTAAGACTTCTAAAATGTTAGGTCTTAGAAGTCTTAGATTTTCCATATATGGGTCTTGCAATATTATCTTTCTTGTCCTTCTGTTTGATTCGCTTGGAATTCCATTTTCATCGCAATACTATCTCCCTGGAACATATTCTGATCCATATTATTATCTTCGAAGATAAACTTTATCCAGAACCAATCCATCTTACCCGCCTTTAATCCACCCGTCTCTGCCCATTTTGCAAGGAATACTTTATGAGACGTGACTTCCGGATTTTGTGATTTTAATTCTGCAAGAGTTGTTTCGTATACAGGACTTTTAGCTGGATCCCAATCCCAAAGAAATTGTACTTTAATATGTTTACCGAAATCGTCTTCCTGATTATCTCGTTTTAAATCGTTCACGGTATAATCCACTTTCATTAGAACATCTTTAATATCTAACGTACCACTATTTTTTAAATTGAATTTCTTTAAAATTTTATCCCCAGGTTTTAAATTATCTAAATTGAGAGAAGTGGTAGGCTGCATAGCAAGATCTAATGTCCCCGCGGCTAATGTGTTATTCGTCACAACTTGATCACTAAAATACGCATATGTCCCCCCACCAATTAAAGATAAACCAAGAGCGGCTGAAACCACTCCCATACCTAATTTCTTTTTCAAAGACATGTTTTATTCCTCCCTATAGTATTTTTCCCTATTAAATCAAAAACCTTTCCTCATACAGGTGTAACATAAATTTGAATTTTTTTATTGATTATAAGATACACCTATATTGAAAAAATCACAGGAATATTCTTTATGTATTAGGATCGCGTGTCCGTCGACATAAGAAACTTTATTTCCCCAATTATCAAAAAATCTTATTCTTTCTAAATAAGTTAAATAGAAAGAGCGAAGAAGTAACCGATAAAAAAGAGACTAAAAAAATATTTCGTAGTCTCCTTTTTGATTTTACTTATTGAACCATAGCAGATACGATTACAGTAAATTCAGAGGTAGCATTCTTAGGGTTAGCAATATAAAGAGATCTTTTTGATATAACACTTGTCCGATTGCCACTTAATACACCAGAGAAATGAGTAGGATCCGTTGCAGCGGACTTATCTTCCATTACATTAAAGCTAATAAAATCCGGATCTCCGCCACCTATAACCTCCCATTTCAAATATTTTGTTCCTGCAGGAAGATTCTCAGTACTAAAGTTACCACTTGAACGATTTTTCTGTCCTGGTTGTGGCTCTTTACCTGATCTTACTCTTGCAATCTCTACTGTCGCTTTTGTTTCCATATCCATTCCCCATTTCATAATAATTGTATATTTTAGTTAGGTTACTACAGCAACCTAACTAAAATATACAATTTGTAGAAAAAAATGGGTATTGAGAAATATTACGGCGTCTTTACTCATAAATTAAAGCATATATGTTTATGCCAACTAATGATGTAGCATTCCTAACATTATTAATGTACATTTCTTTATTTGGTACCACTTCAGTTCGATTTTCATGTAAAACATCACTAAAAATAAGTTCATCCATGTCCCAAAATTTATCTTCCATTACGTCAAATAGAATATCATCTAAATCGCCACCACCTGCCAATTCCCATTTTAAAAACCTTGTGCCTTCGGGTAAATTTGCAGTGCTAAATAACTGACCTGGATATATAGTTGTTACCAATTGCCTCTTTTTTATCTTCATGTTCATTAGCCCCTTTTCCAATAAGCATCATTTACTAAAATATATATTTTTTAGAGGTATTTAGGTATTGATAAAATCTACAGAATACTTATTATTGGTGAATGCGAAAACATAAAGATAGTCTAAAAAAATTACTTTATTAGGTTGAGATTTTTTAATCGTTTAAAAAGGTATACCTTTACAAACTATAGGACCCTATCTAGGAAACGTTGAAACATCAAGTTTATAAAGGTGATTCAAATCACTTTGTAAACGTTTATTTTTAATGAATACCTTTATAAACAAATATGATATAATTGTGGTAACAAATGTAAGGAGAATACAAAACGTGGCAAATATTTATGGATATATACGTGTAAGTACAAAAGATCAAAATGAACAACGTCAATTACATAAGATGATGGAACGCGGAGTGGAAGCTCGACGCATTTTTGTCGATAAAGCAAGTGGACGACATTTTGATCGCCCTCAATATCAATTATTACGAAAGATATTAAGTACAGGTGATATTGTTTACATAGATGCCTTAGATCGTATGGGCCGCAATTATGATGAGGTAATTTCAGAATGGAAGTATATAACAAGAGAATTACAAGCGGATATCGTAGTTTTAGAAAATGAAACCTTGTTTGATAGTCGGAAATTTCGTGAGATGGGTGATATGGGCCGATTAATGGAAGATCAATTTTTATCTTTGCTTTCCTATGTTGCGGATCAAGAACGTAAAAAGATTCGTCAGCGACAAGCGGAAGGTATTGCTGTAGCTAAATCTCAAGGAAAGCACTTAGGGCGTCCTCAACTTAATCTTTCAACATTAAGCCAAAAGCAACTATTTATAATAGAAGAAACTTATCCAAAATGGAAAAATAGAGAAATTACTGGGGGTGAATTTATGGAGCTATTAGAACTAAAGAAAAATACTTTTTATAAAATAATCAAAGAATATGAACAAAACACATTATAATCTAAAGAAAATAAGCCGAATGTTCCTTAAAGTAGGAAATCCGGCTTATTTTATGTCGAATTTTAATTAGTCTATACTTTCATTAAGATGTAAATGCTTCCTCTAATTCACTCACTTTTTGTGTTTATCATATTTGTTTACTAAATTTGATATTGTATCAACAATAAAGATTATAACAAAGCTTATTAATGAAAATACAATTAAATTTTTTAAAGCATTTATTAAATCCCTATCCTCAAAGAATTTAAATAAAACTGTTGGGAAGATAAATATAAACAGGAATAGGAATTTTTTTCTTAATGGTGATTTACTATTGATGATATATATTCCTCCTTTTTTACTTGTATAGTTAAATAAATAGATTAATCATTTAATTCATTATTCATTTTTAAAGATTTTTTGGCATTTGTTTTATTTATCAAGTAGATTGCTATACCGAAAAATATACTAGTAATTATATTTGAAGTCCATGAAAACGGACTATTTATGACATAACCCGATCCACTAAAAACAATAAAAAAGATTATACTTTGTAAAATTGTATTTTTTAAAAGTTTCTTTTTGTTTTTCTCTAAGTCTGTCTCTGAAGTAATATTAATGAAGTCAATGTTACTTTTAGAAATTCTAATAGTTATATATCCACAAAAAATTATAAATAGTGTTAAGCAGACAATAATATCAGTGGAAATTTCTTTCAAATATATAGTTTTTATAGTTAAGTATAAAAAATTTATTAACATAACTAAAATACCTGCTTCTGCTATATATTTTGTATATGCTTTTTCTTGATACTCATCATTTGATTTTTGACCTAAGATGATTTTTTCTATAATTGTTTTCATTTAATTTCTCCTTCCCAAAATAAATCGTTTAATGTTTTATCTAAGGCTATACAGATAGACATACAGAGTTTTAAAGATGGATTATACTCTTCTTTTTCAATTAATCCAATGGTTTGTCTACTTACATTGACTAAGTCAGCAAGTTGTTTTTGTGTTAAACCTTTTTCAATACGTGTTAATTTCATTTTCATATTCAATATAAGATTCCTCCGATGGAATATATATTTGTCCTTGTGTTATTTATATATTACATCGCTTTTTATATAAATGTCAAATGATTGTTAGTGAACATTATTTTATTGGTCGAATTATATTAAATTTTATTTTCTGTAATATAAGTAAATCCCCCTAATTATTTTTAATTAGGGGGATTTACTTATATTACTTAATCATTTAAATAGCATAATGCAGCGCCTGTTACTCCGCCACCTAGAGCACCCCATGGGCCTCCCATAGAACCAATGATAATTCCACCAGCAGCTTCAGCAGCAGCTTTTTTCCAAGTGCAGCCTCCGCCATTAATGTTTTCTAATTCTTCTTCTGATAGTTGTGTAAGGGTATTATTAATTTCTTTCATTTATATCAGTCCTTTTATTTTTTATTCTCCAAGACAAGTAATTGCGCCAGCAGCAGCTCCGATATGAGCTCCAACAAATGCGCCACCTGCTGTACCTAATCCCATTGTTGCAGCAGCACCAGCAGCACCACCTGCGAAGATACCTTTAACAACGCCTGCTCCAATTTTATTAAGGCAGCTTCCACCTGCTGAGATTTCTAGAAGCTCTTTTTCTGTAAGTTGTTCTGTCATTTCATTGATTTTCATAATGTTATTCCCCTTTGATATATAATTTTAGATTGCTTTATATGATTTAATTATTTTATACATAAATCAAAATATAACAATCGTTATATTTAAAATAACATAAATTACCTGAAAAAGGATGTAATATGCAAAATTGCATATTACATCCTTTTTTTATATATTTATATATAATTAAATTATATATACGAATGTAAAGAGAAGAGGCTGTGATTGTGTTTAAAAAAAAGTTCACTTGTATTAAACAACAGGATTTAAAAGATTGTGGGCCAGCATGTCTTGCAATGATTTCTCGTTATTATGGTTTTACTATGTCTATATCAAAAATTAGAGAAATAGCTGGTACGGATTTAGAAGGAACCAATATAAAAGGCTTAATAGAAGCTGGAGAGAAATTAGGTTTTGGAGTAAAAGGAGTAAAAGCTACAAATTTTGAAGCATTAGAAAAAATCACCTTACCTGCTATTGCACATGTAGTGATGGGAGGAGGGTTACTTCATTATGTAGTAATTTATAAAATTAAAAATAATAAAATTTATATTGCAGATCCTGAGAAAGGATTTGTCACATACTTATTAGAAGAGTTCGGTCAAATATGGACTGGCATTTTAGTTCTTATGACGCCTACTGAGAATTTCCAAAAAGGTAAGGCATTACAAAGTACACTTTCTCGTTTTTTATTTTTACTGAAACAACAAACTAATTTATTAGTACCTTTATTTTTTGCTTCTATTTTCTTTAATTTATTTGGATTATTGGGAGCCTTTTATTTTAAATTTTTAATTGATGATATTGTGACGAATCAGTTATTACAGACGCTTCATATTGTATCAATTGGAATTATTATATTGTATATCTTTAAGGTACTTCTTTCTTATTTTCGTACGCATTTGATCTTATATTTAAGCAGACGAATAGATATTCAATTAATGCTAGGCTATTATCGCCATGTTGTGGGATTACCGATAAACTTTTTTGAAACAAGAAAAATAGGAGAAATTATTTCTAGATTTATGGATGCAAGTAAAATAAGGGATGCGCTATCAACAATAACAGTGACATTAATGATTGATACAGTAATGGTGACATTAGGCGCTATTTTATTATATATACATAGTCCAGTTTTATTTGGCTTTACTTTATTATTAATACCTTTTTATATAGGTATTATTTTTGCCTTTCATAAGCCATATCAATCTATTAATAGAGAAGAAATGGAGAGTAATGCAAAGTTGAATTCTTATTTAGTAGAATCTTTAAATGGGATCGCAACTATAAAGTCTTATAACGCTGAAAAAGAAGTGTTTTTTCAAACTGAAAGTCGTTTTGTTAATTTATTAAAGCATGTATTTAAAAGAGGAATGCTATCTAATTTGCAAGTTTCTATTAAGATTGGACTTGAGTTAATTGGAGGGACAGTTATTCTTTGGATTGGTGCTATGCAAGTATTAAAAGGAAATATGACAATAGGTGAATTAATTACATATAATGCACTCTTAGCTTATTTTTTAAATCCAATTGAAAATTTAATTGGAATTCAACCTACTATGCAATCTGCATTAGTTGCTGGAGAAAGATTAAATGAGATTTTTGATTTAGATCAAGAAAAAAGTCAAAAAGAGGATAATAAGGTATCTCCTAAACAATTATCAGGTAAGATTGAATGCTCAAATGTTACATTCCGTTATGGAACACGCAAGGATGTTTTAAATAATATAAGTTTTTCTATTGAACCAGGTAGTCAAGCAGCTTTTGTAGGGGAAAGTGGTTCTGGAAAAACAACAATTTCAAAATTATTAATGCATTATTATGAATCACAACAAGGGGATATATATTATGATGATTACCACATTAAAGAGATAAATCGTACTGCACTACGAGATCGAATTGCATATGTTTCTCAAGAATCATTTTTCTTTAGTGCTTCTATTTATGAAAACTTATGTTTTGGCTTAGAACAAAAAGTTACTTTGGAAGAAGTTATACAAGTATGTAAGCAAGCTTGTGTACATGAGTTTATTAGTGAATTGCCATTACGATATGAAACTTTTTTAGAAGAAAATGCATCAAATTTATCTGGTGGACAAAGACAACGTTTAGCAATTGCACGGGCATTATTAAAGAAACCAGACATTTTAATATTAGATGAAGCGACAAGTAATTTAGATTCTACAACTGAAAAACATATTACAGATATGTTAAAAGAATTAGGTTCACAAGGAGTAACCGTGATTATGATTGCTCATAGATTGAGTACAATTCAACATGCAAGCCAAATCTTTGTAATGGAAAAAGGGAATATTATAGAGCGTGGCTCTCATGAGGAATTATTATTCTATAAAGGTGAGTATTATCGCCTTTGGAAGAATCAAACGGTTCATGTCGAACATATAGAATCGCAATCATATGTAATGGGAGATAACCAATATGAGTAAAATCTATTCTTTTGATCAATTAACGGATAGTGTGGAATTATTGGAAAGAAAGCCTCCTCGTTTTATTGCTGGATTACTCGTTTTTCTTTTGATGAGTTTATTTACTTTTTTAATCTGGGCTTATGTCAGTAGAGTAGATATTGTAAGTAAGGGAACGGCAATGATACAAGGAAAATCAGACATAAGTGTGTCTCGTACTCAAATTGTAGGTGTGGTAGATACAATCAATGTAAAGTCTGGTAACGAAGTGAAAAAAGGAGATATTTTACTCCAGTTAAAGAATCAGGAATTAACAGATAAACAAAACCAGATCGACCAAATTGTACAACATTTAGAAAAACAAAAGGGAATGTTAGAGCAATTGAAAGAGAGTATCCGGTCTCATAAATCTTCTTTTCCTGATGATGTGGATAAAAAAATAAGAGAAGAATATCAGGCTTATGATCAAAGATATCAATCTATACAAAATGAAAATGACAATGAAATAAAAAAAATAGAGAATAGCAAATTTTCAAACGAACAAGATGAAATTTTACAAGGACTAATTGCAGAAAGAGAAAATATCCAAAGGGAAATAGACACAATTGAAAAACAAAAAACAAAAGAAAATATAGTAGAAGATCAAAAACAAGTAATGAATGATAAAAAAGGGAATTTAGAATCTCAACAAAACAGTGTAGAAAAGCGTATCCAACAACGAAAAGAAGCTTTAGAGCATGAAAGAACAAAAATTGATGTTACTAAAGAAGGGAAACAAGAACAAAAGAAAGATGCTTTAAATCAATATAAAGACGAGTCTATGATTTCAGTGAATCAACGTATTCAATCCCTAGAACAAGAACTATTTATTAAAAGGCAAGAGTTAGATGGACTCCGTCATCAAAATGAAACAGCAATCATAAAGGCACAAAAAGACGGGATTGTACAATTTCCTTCTATCTTGCAACAAGGGGATTTAATTAATCCTGGCCAAGAGATTGTTTCAATTATCCCAAAAGAAGAACAAAAAAAAGTAAGAATCTTATTACCAGCTCAAGAGATAAAAGGAATAAAAAAAGGGGATAAAGTACAATATTCATTTAAGTTACAAAAAACAGATAAACAAATGGGACAAATAACATATGTATCAGCATATCCTACTTTTGATAAAGATACGAAAGGGTATATGTATGAACTAGAAGCCACAATTGATACAAAAGATTTACAAGAACTACATACAGGAATGATTGGTAGAGTATCTGTCATTACAGGAGAAGAACCGGTATGGAAATTTATTTTAAGAAAACTAGATTTTATTTCTAATTAAAAGGGTTAAAAATAGATTCATATAAGGGGACATAATTAATTATGAAAAAGTATTTTTCTATTATAAGCATGTTGATTTTATTAATGGGGGGTTTTCCTTTTTCAATTACATATGCACAAGAAAAAAACATCAATTTAAGCAATATTGAGCAAATGACTAGTACTTTCAATGATAATACTAATCTAGAAGAAAAAATCAGTTATATTAGAAATAGTGATTTGAAAAATTGGTCAGTTAAAGACATAAATCAGGCTTTAGATAAAATAGATAATTTAAATCTGAGTATAATGGAGCGCGCAAGTTTAAAGAGAGAGGTAATACGATCTTCAGGATTTTCTAATTTTGATTTTAAAGGAACAAATTCAGATGTATTAGCATTTAAGGAGTTAAAAATAGAAATTATAGAGACTGATAAGCCACTTACATTATATAGAAGAAGCAAGGCTGGTGAACCAGAATCTAAATATGGCCTTGGCTATTGGTGGGGAGATAAAGAAAGAAATATTGAAGAAACTAGAAATGAGTTAGCCGTATTAGAAGTTTGGGGGAATCCGCTCAATACACAATATACAATTAAGGTACCCAAAGGGACGAGAATACTTAAAGGATTTACAGCTTCTCAAACTCAATATCTTAAAGAAACAAGTGTAATTCAAGAATATAGAGAAGGTGGAGCTATGCAATATTGGATTAATAAGATAGATAACAGTTGGCTGCAATAAAGGAGGATAACGTGACGAAAGATCAAGAATTTATAAATTTAGCTCTAGATTGTGAGTGTATTCTAAAACAAAATATTCCGAGTAATCCTGACGATGCTAAAAGATATCATTTAATGTTAAACGAACTTACAGGATTAAGAATGACCATAAAATCAAACCAATTAAATGAAAAGTTATATTATTTATCAATTACACAGATGCTTGAAAAAGATGATCCAGAAGAAGTATTACAAGCTGTTTTAAAACTAAATACATTTTATTGTAACTACTATCAACATTTATAAAATTAGTAACCCAATAAACTTGAGCATATATTATTTATAAATAACATGGGTTATAGTGAAAGGCACTCGAAAGGGTGCCTTTTCTTTAGAAAAATTAACCTAATAAGAAAGATGGTCTTAACGTAGAGCATACGCCTTAAAATATGTCTAAATTGTGTCTAAACGTACAATTTTCTTTTTTTGATATGGTGACCCCGATTAGCTCATTCAATAAGAGAAGGAACAGTCTCAGCATCCCTTATTATGGGGAAATTAGGTTCTTATTCAAGACAAAACAGCTTAGCTACAGCCTTACGTGAAATGAGGCGAATAGAAAAAACAATCTTTATTCTTAATTACATTTCGGATGAATCTCTAAGAAGAAAAATACAAAGAGGATTGAAGAAAGGAGAAGCCATGAATGGACTGGCAAGAGCTATTATTTTTGGAAAACAAGGAGAACTTAGGGAACGAACCATGCAGCATCAATTGCAAAGAGCCAGTGCTTTAAACATAATTATCAATGCCATCAGTATTTGGAATACCTTACATCTAACAAAAGCAGTTGAATATCAAAAACGGTCAGATAGTTTTAATGAAGGGGTAGCACGCACATTTTAACGTTTTTATACTCTAAGGGATTCTCAAAACTCAATAACACAATCTGAATTGAGATTTTGATTTAAAGATGAGTTTTGAGACACTATTCAAGCTATTTTCAGCATATTTAAAGTTGAAGTTCCTTTGTCTCAAATACCTACGTTTTTGAGATTGACGATATCGCTTAGAGTAGTAAAATCAACGTTTTCTCTTGTCGAATTTTGCTTAGCGTATATTTTCGTTAAAATGTTGGCGGTACGCCAAAAACAAAGGAATAAATTAATTGTAAAATTTCATGTACCAAATTAAATATTAAAAACAATAAACAGCACAACAAGGGGATTCTCTGTGGTGTATCCAACTGATAGGGACACTATCCTCCTCCAATAAGCATAAAATCATTCAACAAACACATCTCAAAAAGTGTGTGTACTTATGAAGTATGTCTTAAGTACATTTTGATACCTTTTGAAGTAGTTTACGCTGCAAAGAATATACTATATCTAAAGCTGTACCTTTTGGGAATATGAAATTTAGGTGGATACTTAATAAAAGTTATTGTACTCGTCTCAATTACCGTTAATTAGTAAAAATGTTATTATATATTTGTAATTATCGAAATAATAAGAGAGAAGGGGTTGTTTTGGAAACCAAGCTTATGCAAACAGAGAAGAAAATTGATTCGAAATCTCTTTTAGCTTTAGGATTATTAATTATTTCTGGAATTTTATATCAATGTATCGCATTTATAGCGGGTAATATACCTGAATTATTGACAAAAATTTTTGAAGTTTCATGGAATCTTGTATTATGTGGAATTATAGGATACTATTTTTTAGGGAAAATATCTTTAGAGCAATTCAAGCATTTTAAATTTAAGACATTACTCTGGGGGGTACCTTTAACAATTATCGTTGGCATGGGTTTAGGCGCAATATATGGCTATATTTTTGAACCTCCAACTACAAATTCTGTTGCTCAAGTAATAAGTATTTCGATGATTTTAATCCGTGTACCATTTATGTTAATGGGTGAAGAATTACTATGTACTAACACAATTATCGCATTACAAAAATTAGGATTAAAATTTGGTACAGCATCGATAATATGTAGTGTTCTGTTTGCTTTGTGGCATATTCCTGCTTATGGTTTTGTACCAATACAATTATTGATAACTATAGTACCTGTTAGGTTATTACTGAATTATATATGGAAAAATTCAAAGAGCGTTTGGGTAAGTTGGATTTGCCACCTTGCTTACGACATTGTTGGATTTTTGCCAATGCTTTTTAAATAAAAAAATAACGGTACTTATTCTTATTCAGAACATGTAGGAATAGCACCACATCGCTATCAAGCTAATAAAATCAAGGATTTGAAAGTGAACAGTTCCTACATATTCATACAGGTCCAGGTAAACAACATGATCGCACTTACGGCTCTCTGTGTGTCCCAACTGTGACAGCAAATGATTTATGTATCCGAGATTTAGGTTATTTTAATTTAAAAGACCTTCAAGATATACAAAATAAAGAGGCCTACTATATCTCTCGTATCAAGTCGAATACACGTATGTATCAAAAAAATCCTAACCCTGAGTATTTTCAGGATTGAAGGAGATCGTATATGATTATTCGAGAAATGAAAAAAGAAGACAATGCAAAAGTAAAAGAAATTATACAAGATTCATTAAACCACTTGGATTAGCGCTTCCTGGAACAGGTTATTTTGCTCCTCAACTTAATGACCTACACCAATATTATAATAATCTAAAACATGCGAACTATTGGGTAGTAGGAATGGAAGGAGAAGTTTTTGGTGGAATTGGTATAGCACCGTTTAACGAACATGATAAAGTTTGCGAGTTACAAAGGCTATACTTAATTCCAAAAGCACAAGGTTTAGGGTTTTCTAAGAAACTAATGGAAACAGCTTTTTCATTTGCATCTAAACACTATGACAAGTGCTATTTAGAAACAATGCATGAATTAAAAACTGCATGTCTATTATATGAAAAATTTGGATTTATACTTTTAAATGAACCCCTACCAGGTTCCGAACACCCCACTATGAATGCATGGTATATAAAATCTTTTTAAAATTAGGTGTATTAAACGCATCTATTAAAAGGAAAGTATTGAAGGCACTTTATTTTGACACAACTACAAACATGAATTTCAACTAAGCAATCAATTGCTTCTCTTAAACTGGCTATTTAAAAGTGATGAAAAAAGTTCAAATGTAGCGATAAAAGTTTCGATAAGTCTACAAAATGTAGTGGTAAAACGAAGGAAAAACCATAAAAAATAGGCGTATCAAGTAAAGTGTTGATACGTCTTAAAACTATATTTAAAAAAAACATGTGTCGTCGTGTAGTAATAATGATATCTATTTAATTATCTTAACTTTAGTATTACAAATACTTGCTATCTTCTTTTATAAAAAATACATAATTTATTCAATTATTTTTTCGATAACAGGCATAACAGCGATTGGTGGAATAGAGTGAGTCCATCCTACGGAAAATATATTTAGTTTTTCACCTACGCTGTAGTTATCTTTACTAGTAATAGGGACACGTAAAATTTTATTCTGAGAGGCTAATTCCCACCAATTATTTTGATAAGAGAGTGCCTCCTCTTTTGTGTTAGTGTTATCTACAACTAAATAATTATCATCTGCTGAAATAACATATCCAGTGAAAGGTATCTGTATCCATACTTGTTCTTCCTTAATAGGAGTAGGGTTACTTAAAGAATCTGCCGAAGTAGGAGTTAACCCAAAAGCTAATCCACATCCTAGTGTCAGAGTGGTTACCACTGTTACTAATTTTTGTTTTTTTGAAAACATAATATAAATCCCCCTTATATTTTATCCTCACACTATCACCTTTCTATTTTTATATATAGAAAGTCTTTCTTTATCCCTAAATTTAACAATTATGTAACGGTTAATCCATTGTTTTTTCAATTGAGTATTATTTAAAGATAATATATGTTATAATTCACCAAATTAACTATTAATTGTACCTTTATCTTTTAGTGAATATCTATTTTTGAAAAGAATGATAGCATTATTTTTTGTGAAATTCTCCTATTTGCATGATTACCTAATTTTTATGTACAATAAAGGAAAGAGAGTTTCTTAGACAGGAAGAGGAAAGTCATGACCAAGTCATTAGTAAATTTACGAATTGATTTTGCTTTTAAGCAATTATTTGGGACAAGTGGTAGTGAGGATATTCTTATCACATTTTTAAATGCCATGCTAAAGGATTCATTAGAATCACCTATTATGTCACTACAATTAGAGGATCCACATTTACATCGAGAACACGAGGATGATAAATTATCAATTTTAGATGTCTCAGCCACATTAGACACAGGTACTAAAGTAAACGTAGAAATTCAGCTAAATAATAATCACGACATGATTAAACGAAGTTTGTATTACTGGGGTAAATTATATACTTCACAGTTACAAAAAGGGATGCCTTACAGCTCTCTTAGTAAAACAATTACTATTAATTTGTTAAACTTCGTACTTTTTCCCGAATATGAGGAATTTCATACAACGGGAAAGCTATGGAATGTACAAAAGCAAAAGCAGTTTAGTGATGATATAGAGATTCATGTTATAGAGCTTCCTAAATTAATGGAACAATGGCGGGAAGAGAAAGTTAATCCGTGGGAAGATTCATTTGTTCGTTGGCTGTTATTACTTCCGGCAAATGAAGATGAACACTTAACTCAAACATTGGAGGACATTGCGATGAATCAAGATCCGATTTTACAAAAAGCAATGAATAAGTGGGAGCGAATGAGTCAAGATTCGACATTCCGACAAGCCTATGAAGCGAGGGAAAAAACCCTAATGGATGAAGCTGCAAAGTTTGCTCATGCAGAGGAGCAAGGAATTAAAAAAGGTATTGAAAAGGGTATTGAAGAAGGAAAAAAGGCCGAACGTATACAATTGGTATGTGGTATGTATAAAAATGGAATGTCTGTAGAGGATATTGCGAAATTTACGAAGTTACCTATAGAAGAAATAAGAGAAATTATCCGATTATAAATAAAAAAGAACACCTACAGTATGAACTGTATCCTATAAAATGAACAGTTTAATAAAAAAGCCCTGAAAAATCAAGTACTTAAAAGATGGTTCCGATATTCAATCGGAGCCATCTTTTTTAATGTCCACTGATAACGATTATAATTATACTCCTCCATGTAATCCTTTATGTTGAGCTCAAGAGATTCAAAGGTTTAACAATCTTTGTAATCTAATTCATCTTTCATATGACCAAAAAGGATTCCATTGGTGCATTGTCTAAACAATTGCCTCTACGGGACATAGATTGTCTGATCCCCATTTCTCTTACACGTTTTTGGAATTCAGGTTGTGTATAATGAATGCCTTGGTCTGAATGTAGAAGCGCTTCAGGATGGATGACTTCTCCTAATCTCTCTTTCAAGTTATCTAAAGGTGAAAATTTCGGTATGGGGGTATCTCAAAAGCTTAGGTTGATGGCAATGGGGTAGCACCACATCGCTATCAAGCTAAAGATTTATTGCAACCCCCAGAACGAAATTTTTAGACTGTCTTGTAATAAAAAAAGTTGGCTGTCTGTGTGTAACTTCTCAATGATTTATAAAACCCTCCTACGAAACTGCCTCCTATTGTAGAATTTTCCTGTATATTGGAAAATTAAATTTGGAATGTACCTAATTTAACCATTTAGTATATAATAGTATCTAGAAAATAAAGGAAAATCAAAAAGTTTGTTTTTAATTATAGCCCTGGATATTTCTCAGTGTGTATTAGTATATTGAGTTTATAAAGGACTAATTAAATTGTAGATAGGGAGAAGATTAAATTGAAAGTGTTTAATAAACAAGTGCTTCGTTTTATTTTAGTGGGATGCACAAATACCCTGAATTATTACATATTCTATCTTTTATTAAGCCAATTAATAGGGTTAAATTATTTATCAGCACATATTATTGCTACTGTAATAGGCATAATAGGTTCTTTTTTTCTGAATACGTACTTTACTTACAAAACAAAACCGACTTTAAAGAAATTTTTACAATTCCCATTAACATATGCTGTTAATATTGCAGTTACAACTATCGGCATTTATATTTTAGTTGACTTAGTAGGTTTAAATGAAATAATTTCACCTTTCCTAGCATCACTGACTGCGATACCTTTTACATATTTATTATCGAAAAAAATATTAGTTACGAAAATCGAAAGAATAGTATAGGGAGAAATTTGCATAGGAAGCAACATTTTTATACCTAATGAAACTTGTAATGGATGAAATGGCTGCAGAATTGGAGTGAAATAATAGTGAAGACTGGTCTCTTAGAAACCAGCTTTTAAAATACTAACTAACAATGTGTTCTTAAGGGTCAATCAAAATAAACAATACAAATACCCTCTAAAATGAAAAAATGCGCTATTCTTTCTGTAGAATCATAGGAAAGGATGGCGTTTTTGTATGTCTATTTCTGTATCTGATGAACTACAACTATTTGCTCAAGAGATTCAAAGCTTTTTATCTCCAAATATCTTACGAGATCTTGCTAGAGATGTTGGTTTTGTACAACGAACCAGTAAGTATCAAGCCAAGGATTTAGTCGCTTTATGTGTATGGGTGAGCCAAAATGTCGCTACGACTTCTTTAACTCAGTTATCTAGCTGTTTGGAAGCATCAACGGAAGTGCTCATCAGTCCTGAGGGACTGAATCAACGATTTAATAAAGCGGCCGTCCAATTTTTACAACACATATTAGCTGAACTACTAAACCAAAAATTGGTCTCGTCTATGCCGATTTCTTCTCCATATACTTCTGTTTTCAAGCGTATTCGTATTTTAGACTCAACTGCATTTCAACTTCCAGATCCCTTTGCATTCATTTATCCGGGTGCAGGAGGATGCAGCCATACGGCGGGGATAAAGATCCAACTTGAGTATGATCTATTAAGTGGACAGTTCCTACATATTCATACAGGTCCAGGTAAACAACATGATCGAACCTACGGTTCTCTGTGTGCCCCAACTGTAACAGCGAATGATTTATGTATCCGAGATTTAGGTTATTTTCATTTGAAAGATCTTCAACATATACAAGATAAAAAGGCTTACTATATCTCTCGTATCAAGTCGAATACACGTATTTATCAAAAAAATCCCAATCCCGATTATTTTCAAGATGGAAGAATCAAGAAAGGTACAGAGTATATACAGATAGATATGGAGATCTTAATGAACTCTCTTCAACCAGGACAAACATGTGAAATATCCAACGCTTATGTAGGAATGACTGATAAAGTACCAACTCGTGTGATTGTTCATCGACTTACAGAAGAACAACAAAAAAAACGTCTACAAGATCAAGCTGTTCGAGAGAAAAAGAAAGGAATGAAGTATTCTTCTCGTAGTAAACGACTCAGTGGTATCAATGTATATATGACAAACACCCCTACAGATATTGTCCCGATGGGACAAGTACATGATTGGTATTCTTTACGTTGGCAAATCGAGATTTTATTTAAAACATGGAAATCTTTCTTTCATATTCATCATTGTAAAAAGATAAAACGAGAACGATTGGAATGCCATTTGTATGGACAACTGATTGCCATTCTACTCTGTTCTTCTACCATGTTTCAAATGCGGCAATTACTTCTTATGAAGAAGAAACGAGAACTGAGTGAATATAAGGCCATATATATGATTAAAGATTATTTTCTTCTTCTTTTCCAAGCTATACAGAAAGACACCCAAGAGCTATCAAAGATTTTAATTCGCCTGTTCAACCTCTTACAGCAAAACGGGAGAAAATCTCATCGATATGAGAAGAAAACAGTCTTTGATATATTAGGTGTCGTTTACAATTGTACCATGTCTGATAATCAAGCCGCTTAATTCAAAAAAGTGAAACCCGTTAGGGTTTATTTCGTATGCAAATCTTTCAATCACCTACACTTGCCCTTTAGAAAAAAGAAACAATCTCACCTAAAATTGACTTTGCATAAGCTTAGCTTGATAGTGATGGGTTAGCACCACATGCCCATCAAGCTAAGATTTTGAGACACCCCCATAATGAGAAATGTAAAGTGATAATAAAGTTATTTAAGTGTTAGTGTATAATCACTTCCAATGGAAAAAATTCTAAAATTTAATACGAGGTTAACCTTAAATAGTAACCATCAGGGTCTATAATACGGAAATCCTTCATTCCCCAAGATTGAGTTTTAAGATTAGATTCCACTGGATAATCTTTTTCTAATACATGTTGGTATAATTGTTCGATATTATCAAAAACTATGATAACCTCAACACCTTTACCTTTTGGATTAAGACCTCCTTTTTTTAAATAATGATTCTTATCAAGAATATGATCAGGAGTTAATAATAAAGTAAAATCCTCTAGTTTAACCATCGCACTAGTCTCATTCTTTTTTGAGAATGCAAAACCGAGGATTTCTTCATAAAACCTAATAGATTTTTGTAAATCTTCAACAAATAATTCCAGACGAAAGTGCATACTCATTCTCCTTCTCACTTATGATGATAATTCTTTATTCCCAGAATACCTTTCCCATTCACTCAAATACATTCTTTTTATAATCTTATGTGGATTTTTAAGCTTACTTTCATTTGAAAGATCTTCAACATATACAAGATAAAAAGGCTTACTATATCTCTCATATCAAGTCGAAAACAAATAAATTTACATATCGGAATAAAAGAAGGAATTGTAGATATTTATGCTTAAATCTTAGCACTATACTTGATAAACACTGAAGGATTTATGGTAGTTATCTCGGTATACTCGTCCTCAAATATGTATACTTTTTTATCTTCACAATTAATAAAAGCTACAATATCTTTCTCATTACATGCTTCAAAATAAGTGCCATCTACTGTTATTTTTTCAAAAGAAGAAAATGGAGAACTTGCTACTCGATATTCAAACTGCTTTATCAGTCGTTTTTCTTCCGATACATGAATGATTTTCGGATCATCATCGGGTAAATACTCTAATCCGATTTTGTTCGGCGTAACGAGAATTAATAGGTGTAATGGTTCAATTTCATTATTTATGTATCCATGTATATGATTCTTCCATCCAAATACAATTTCTCCTTTAGATGCGCGTATTGTTTTCTTATTTGAAACGTAATAGTCTAAATGACCTGACAATACAACGGCACAGTCTTCTCCAAACGGATGACTATGAGGTGGTATACCTTCTTTTGATTGAAAAATAACTTCATACACCCAATACTTTTCATCTTCTGTTTTATAAATAAGATCATTCTTTGATTGATTAATAACTGTTTTAGATAAATCGAAGACTTTCATATTAATCCTCCCAATCTCTTCATTAATTTTATGACTTTCTCTCTATTGGGTGATAAATAGACAGATTTCTTGAACCCATTTTATGGTTTCATATGGCGAAATCGATTAGTGTAATCATTGTAATACACCTTTAAGTTCAATATATCTAATTACTATTTTATCAAAAGAAACAACAAGATGAATTAATCAGAAAGATGAGTTTCAAATAAAAAACCTACTACTTTTGTAGTAGAAGTCTCACGTAATCACGATCAAACTAAAAAATTTGTATCTATAGAATTAAAAAATGCTATTCTTTTTGTAGAAATATACAGAAAGGATGGCGTTTTGATATGGAATTATCGATTTTTGATGAACTAGAATTGTTTTCTAAAGAGTTACAACGATATATGTCAACTGATGCCTTAGAGCAGTTAGCTAAAAATGTAGGATTTGTTAAACGAAAAAGTAAATACCGCGCACAAGATTTAGTGGCTCTATGTATTTGGCTAAGTCAAAGCTTATACTTCATTGACACAATTATGTAGTCGATTAGAAGCTAACACAGGCATTTCTATGAGTCCAGAAGGACTCAATCAATGTTTTAATTCTCAGGCTGTTCAGTTTTTACAACAACTCTTAGCATATTTACTTCACCAACAATTTTGTTCCTCTAGTAAGATTCCACATGCCCATCAACTTAATAAAAAGAAATGCCCCCAAAACGAAAAAATGAGCGGCTTCTCAGAATAATTATCTGTAGAGAAAGAAAATTTTAATTTAGGGGGATATGAAAATATTAGCTTGATAGCGATGTGGTGCTAACCCATATAGAATATAAATAAGTTAAACAAAAAGCCTAGTAAAAACTAAGCTTTTTGTTTAAAAAAATACCTTTTTTCACCTTAATACACTTTTAATTTCATACTATTTTATACAACAAATAATAAAAAGTTCCAATGTAAACTAATAAATATTAGTTTATAGTTTCTTGCTTCAACAAATACGTCAAAGTGAAAGTTTAGACTTTCTTGTCTAAATAGTTTAGAGATTCTTGTCCTTGTACAAAAAGGGGAAGAGGTTAACTCCCATCCATTGAAGAGTTCGTTAAATTCCTATTTAACGAACTCTTGGATACTGAAATTCTATTCCTATTATAGTGGTAGCTTATTTGATTTTTAGGTTTATAATTCATAGCTAGTTTAAGTTAAGTGACTATTTTGAGTGATCTATAAAGAATTAATCGTTTTTATATAATTATATAAAAATAAATTATACATTTTTGGGTATGGATCCCTTTAATTTACAAAAACAGGAAATATACATTTTAATTTTATTATATTTTCCCTCCGTTGCATTCATTGCAAGTGACAAATATTTTAAAAGCGTAGAAAGATCTTATTTCTACGCTTCTTTTAATAAGTAGTAGATTTAGTGTTTTTTAAAATTTGTTATATAAGATTTTACAGCTTGCAATAAGAATTCTTCCTGTTTCATACCAGCTTCCGCTGCCATTTGAACTACTTTTTGCTTAAATTCATGATCTGCATGAAAAGTTAATGGCTCTACATTACTTTTAAAGTAAATACCTTCTACATGTGGAAGAATCGTGCCAGATTTCATATGAGAATGTAAGTACTTAATCTCTTCTTGAAACTGCAATGGATCTACTTGTAATACGAAAGGTTTAATTTCTAATCTGATAGTATCTGCTGAAATACTCAATCTCATATTTGTGATACCTAGCTCCTTATAAAATAAGTTTATTAGTTTATAAGTAATGGAATTAAATAATTGAGGTTTTTTAAAGGAAAAAGTTAAATATCCTCGTTTTGTAATTACCGCTTTTTTAATGAAAGGTTCAAAGGTGTAATCATGTTGTTTATAAGTGGATAGAGGGAAAATGTCTTCGTCCTCTGTAAGAATCTTGCCGTCTGCTCCATTGATCTCTATTACCCTAGCTGTTTTTCCGTTATGTTGATGTGTTAATAATTGATATAAGTATATATCTTCATTTTGAATTTTCGTAATGAATGTTTTTCGCTCTTTTGTTTTGGTTTTTTCATAATCAAGCATAAAAATCTCTAGTTCTTCCTCATCGATAATATATACTTGTTTTCCTCTTTTTTCTACCATTGTGGCGGGTAATTTTCCAGATTTGATGTATGTAAAGATAGTAGATGGTGCAACATTAAGAATTTCAGCTACTTCTTTCGTGCTAAGGCCTTTAACCTTATTTTGATTTTGTAAACGTTCAATATCCTCTAAATAGAAAATCTTACTACCGAATTGCTTCCAGTTATCTTTATATACACATTCTATTAATCCATCTTTTTCTTTTTTTAAAATTGTTTGTACCGTTACTCCTAATAAGTCGGCTGCCTCTTTGGTCGTTACAGTAGGTTTTGTAATGAACAATAAATCTTGTGTCATGAAAGGACACCTCCATAACTATCGTTTGTTAATATTTTAGGTATGTATATATCATATCAGAATCTGATTTATATTTAAAATAAGAAATAGATTTTATTAAATATAGTATTCATTGTTATGGTTTGGAAATATTTTTCGTTCAATTTATATGTTAATGAATTATTATAGTTGTTTTTATTATAAAATCACTATGAATTTTAAGTATTTAACTGTTAAAAGATATCTATTTAATAATAAATTATTAAAAAATATAATTATAAGTAAATAGAGAAGAATGTAGCGTTCTTACAGAAAGAAAATGAATTATCATTTGTATAATTAATAGAAGTAAAATAAAATAATAATTATAGGTAATAAAGAGAATTATTTTTATAATCTTCAATAGGAAAGGTAAATTTGAAATATGGATAATAAAAGTGAAAAAGAAAATTTAACTATTATAAATAAACAAAATGAATATATAGATACATATGTAGAGAACTTAAGAGATGTCGTTCCATTTTTGCATAACGATGGTTATGTAGATAAATTGGAAGAGATGATGGAGGTTGCAGAAAAAGAGGGAAAGAGTAAATATACGTATTTAAGTGACCTGGAAGTTATTTATCATTTCGTACATTTACAAAAAGATATGGATGAGAAGAAGAATAGAAAAGAAGGTACGAAAAAGAGTTATGTGTCTGAAATCTTGTCATTTTGTCAGTGCATGGTGCAGCATGCAGAAGAATTTGAGTTGAACGGGGAAGAGGTACAGAAAAAGGATTCTTTATTGAAAATATTGCAACCTTGGCATATTCGCAAATACAATTCTTGGCTGAAACAGGTAGAGAACGGTAGGAATGGTGATACATATGCAGTCGCAACACTTGCAAAGAAAACAGTGCTCATTCGTTCTTTTCTAAAACATCTTCATGTATTTTCTTATATTGAAAAGCCTCTTTATGAAGAACTGCAGCGTGCAAATGTAAACGAGCAGGATCGGCCAAATCGGGACCTATCCTATGATGAGGTTATGAAAATTTTAGGGTTTTATAAAGAAAGAGGACATTTAGTAAACTATACAATTTTACTTGCCCTGGCAAGTACTGGTGCAAGAATTCAAGAGTTGTGCACCGCGAGAGTGAATGATTTACATTATGATGGAAAGTACTGGTTAAAGGTCACTGGAAAAGGGGATAAAGTGCGTGAACTTTTCATTTCGGAACACTTATATCAGTGTATTTGTGAAATGAGGCGGAGAAGAGGATGCCAAACGGTATTGGAAAAAAGGGATGAGAGTCCGTTATTTATAAATCAAAGAGGAAATGCTTATAATTCTAAAACACTATCGAATCAAGTAACAGATATGATAAAAAAGACAAATTTAGAATTTCTACTGTATCGTGAAAATCCAGTAACGGCGCATACATTCCGTCATGCTTTTGCAATTATGGCAGTAGAACAAGGTAATGCAGATTTATATCATTTAATGCAAACACTTGGTCATGAAAATATTCAAACGACTAAAATATATTTAGAAAAGCATATGAAGCGTAAAAATAATGTTGGATCTACTTTCGCAGATATGTTGGTTTGAATTATATATAGTTTATAAGGGTATTTAATTATATGTTTTTTACATAATTAAATATTATATATGTTCGTTTATTCGTTGTGAAGATATACAATTGGAAATCTTTACTTGCCAATGCAGATGTGTTAAAACCTAAGTTTTCGCAAATCAGAAGATGGATATTAGAAGACACAAGGGATAAATAGCAACGTTACTATTACGAAAAGGATTTTTTAAGGATTGAGCAAGTTTATTCCTATGTACATTATCATATTGAATCGAAATGGCATACAGCAAGGCGTAAAATGAAGCCACAAAAAACTATAAAAAACGTAATCCAGAACAAGCAAAATATCTCAATTATAAAACTATGGCTAGAAGTTTCATCAAGAATTTAGCCACACAAGAAGATTTAAATATGCTAAAAGAATTAATTACAGAAAAAGAGGGAAATGATTGTGTTAGAAAATAAATTAGGTATCAAAAATCAGTTGGAATTGAATCAAGTGGAAGAACGGCTTTCAAAAATGAAAATCAAAGATTTATATGATTCAGGAGAGATAAACTGCATAGAAGTTGGTACATTCAAGGGTCTTTCTGACATCACAAATACCTATATGAGGATATTTATTTCTTTGCTGGAAAGGTTCGAAAGGTTAACATAGCGAAGGGGAATTTTCGATTTGCTCCTGTTATGTATCTAAGCCATTCACTAGAACATATAAACACTATGCCACAAACAACCTTTGATGAAATCGTTGAAAAGTATGTTGAAATGAATATTGCCCACCCTTTTAGAGAAGGAAACGGTAGAGCGACTAGAATATGGTTAGATTTAATCTTTAAGAATGAAATTCAACAGGTGGTTGACTGGAATGGGATTGATAAAGAAGATTAATTACTGACAATGGAACGCAGCCCGATTAAAGATATTGAAATTAAGCATTTACTCCAAAATGCACTTGTGGATAAAATAAATAGCCGTGAAGTATTCATGAAAGGAATTGATATTAGTTACTATTATGAGGGATATACTGAATATGATATAGAGGATTTATAAATAAAAAAGGGCTAAAATAGCCCTTTTTTATTTGCGTCTTGAAGAGGATATTTCATATGAAATCGACATAAAAAGGATTCTACTAGGAATCCCCATTGTTATTTGGAACGTATCCTTTATGTTAAGATTTGTAAAAGAAGTTCATTGTTTCTGATAATTAATATTAATACGTTTTGTGTAATTAATATACGTAAATGTTTTTATATTTCATTAATGTATTCCTTTTCATCTGCATGAATTATTTATTGCAACAGGTTTCCCGTCTCAAATAAGATGTTCTAACAAAGGACAATATAAGTATCTTTATAATGATTTTTCAATATAATCAATGTGTTTATAAAAGGAACTCTGTGTTATTTTTGCTTTTTTACTAACTAATACAGCTTCAAACAAAGGACACAATTGCTACATACTAAGTGTAATTTATTACCCATTCAAAATTCTGTCTATTCAATCTTTCTAAAAATAAAAAAAGATTAAACTTATAAATATACAAGTTATAATGAGGGCGTCGAGACATAATTTATTACCTCTAGAGAAAATATCAAACCTCGTTTTAGTTTAAAAATTCTAAAGACCTTGCCAGTGATTTTCTAAAATTGGACATACTGATCTGATTACTATACGGAGGGTAGTGGATCAGAAGGGAAGTTTATTCAACTTAATAAAGAAAGCGCTATCAAATAAATTTTATTTTGAATTGGTCATTCCAATAACTTAGATTCAACTGCAATTAAAAATAATAAATTATGGGGGCGTTTATATGAACATGAATGTAGCTTCTATTAAAGAAAAAAAGATTGTTAAATACAAAAGTTGTTTTGATGTGATTGGGCCCATAATGATAGGCCCTTCAAGTTCACATACTGCAGGTGCTTTGGCTATTGGAACAGTTGCTAATAGATTATTTCAAGGTCTTCCAAAAAAAGTTGTGGTAAAGTATTATGAATCATTTGCTGAAACCCATAAAGGTCACGGAACTGATTTTGCAATTATTGCTGGTATATTAGGCTTTGCTGCCGATGACAGCAAAGTGCCAGATGCTATTAAAATAGCAGAGTCTAAAGGAATTGACATTACCTTTATTGAAAAATCGGGTAATAGTCCTGCTGGTCATCCAAATACGGCAGATGTATATGTAGAGGATGAAAGTCGAAGCATTAGAACGATGGGTATTTCGGTCGGTGGTGGGTTGATTGAAGTCAAACATGTTGAAATTGATGGATTTAGCTTAGATCTGCAGGGGCCATTGCCAGTTGTTATTGCGATTTCAGAAAGAGCTGACTTTGAATTTGTTTTACGCAGGATCTTTAAACAATATGACGTGGAAATTAACAACTTTCATAGTTTGGAAGATAAAACAAAATATTTATATGCATTCGCTTTGGATTCGCTATTGCCTGGTAATGTTCAGAAGGAATTAGGAAATTTAAGCAATATAGCTAATCTTATTATTCTTTAGTTACATTAAGGAGTGAAAAATATGTATATGGCCATAAAAGAAATTGTGGATGCAGCTAATAAAAGCCAAAAACCAATTTATGAATTAGCAATCGAACAGGAAATCAAACAAACTAAAACTTCTTATGAAGA
Organism: Bacillus sp. ok061; assembly: GCF_900108285.1. Classification (NCBI taxonomy): domain Bacteria; kingdom Bacillati; phylum Bacillota; class Bacilli; order Caryophanales; family Bacillaceae; genus Bacillus; species Bacillus sp. ok061. The sequence continues at coordinate 31,344 of NZ_FNUW01000040.1, forward strand.
AGTTTGGAGTAAAATGGAACGAAATTTAGCGACTATGCAACATGCAATAAATAAAAGTATCGAAGGTGACGGTGTATTTTCTCCAACCGGTTTAACCGGAGGGGATGCTGTGAAAATTAAAAACTATCGAGAAAATAGGAAAACTTTTTCTGGAGATTTGATGGTGTTAGGGATTCAAAGTGCTATCGGTGTTAATGAAGTGAATGCTGCATTAGGAGCTATTTGTGCAACTCCAACAGCAGGTGCGAGTGGAACGATTCCGGGAGTCCTATTTAGTATTAAAGATACATTGCAGTTAAGTCATGAAGATATGATTCATTTTCTATTCACTTCAGCGTTATTTGGAACGATAGTCGCAAACAACGTTTGTATTTCAGGAGCGTACGGAGGATGTCAAGCTGAAGTAGGAAGTGCCTCAGCGATGGCGGCGGCAGCTGCGGTAGAAGCTGCCGGAGGAACGCCACAGCAATCCACTGAAGCTTTTTCGACTGCATTACAAAATTTACTCGGTTTAGTTTGTGATCCGGTCGCTGGTTTGGTAGAAATTCCTTGTGTAAAGAGAAACGCCATTGGAGCGACAAATGCTTTAGCAGCAGCAGACATCGCATTAGCCGGCGTAAACAATATCATCAATGCTGACGAAGTTATTGAAGCAATGTATAGGGTTGGAAGACAGATGCCTCGTGAGTTAAGAGAGACAGGTTTGGGCGGGATCGCCGCTACACCTACAGGGATTACCATTAAAAATAAAATCTTTGGGGAGAAACAATTAAATCAATAAACAGCTATCGAGTATATTGTGAAATGTTTAACGATATGTGCTCTATTGTTCGCCTAAGGATGTCTGTATGTTGGGGGATTATCAATAAAATATACTACTATATAATTAAAATATTTTGTAAGTGGTAACAACCCCTTCAGGTTGATGCTTCGCTAATTTTTTGATTTTGATTAATTTAGAAGAGGGATATTCGTTGTGATGCACTATATAAGCAATTCATTTTTCAAGAACGGTCTATATTCCTATACCTTAAATATAGAATTAAGAATAGGACACAAGGAGGAATTATTATATGAATGGGAATACTGCAAAAAACATAGAATTTCAAGCTGATACTACTGCAGTAACAAATGAGAAATATCTAGACCCTAAAAAGTGGCATAAACAGGATACTACCTGGGCATTGAGCCTTTTTGGAACAGCAATTGGAGCAGGGGTACTCTTTTTACCGATTAATGCAGGTTCAGGTGGTTTATTATCATTGCTGTTAATTACCATACTTGCATATCCTGTTATGTATTACTCACATAGGGCGCTTGCTAAAATGATTTACGCTTCGAATTCTGCCGATGAGGGAATTACAGGTACTATAAGAGAGTATTTTGGAAATAAGGCAAGTATCATTTTTAACATTGTATATTTCGTCTCGATTTATACGATCGTGCTGATGTATTCGGTCGCACTTACAAATACCGCCAGTAGTTTTATCGTGCATCAATTGCACATGCCGGAGCCTCCAAGGGCCATTTTATCGCTTATATTAGTACTCTGTCTTATCGCTATACTAAATTTTGGTCAAGATATAACTGTAAAGATTATGAGCGTGCTAGTGTATCCTTTCATAGTTTCTCTACTTTTTATCGCAATATCTTTGATTCCACAGTGGAATACGTCAATGCTTAGTTTTTCAAGTGTTTCTACTGCCTCAACAGGAACAGGATATTTAGGGATAATATGGATGATACTTCCGATTATTGTATTCTCGTTTAATCATTCGCCTATGATTTCGTCATTTGTTATGAAGCAGAGAGCTACGTATGGAATAGAAGCTACTGATGCCAAATGTGCTCAAATACAAAAAGTTTGTTATATCATGACATTTGCTGTTGTTATGTTCTTTGTTTGGAGCAGTACCTTAAGTTTGACTCCAAATGACCTTAAGGTGGCAAAAGAACAGAACTTGTCAATCCTATCATATCTTGCTAATGAGCTTAATTCGCCAGTAATCACTATTGCAGCTCCTATCATTGCGTTTGTGGCTATTACAAAGTCTTTCCTTGGCCATTATATAGGAGCGTATGAGGTAATGCGTGACATGATTATCAAGTCCGGTAAAAAACGTGGGAAAGATATAGGAGAAAAAACAGTTAAGACAATGATTCTTACTTTTGTCGTATTAACATGCTGGTATGTTGCTTATACAAATCCAAGTATTCTTGGAATCATTGATGCCCTTAGCGGTCCGCTAGTTGCTGCTATCTTATGTATATTACCAATGTATGCGATCCATAAAGTACCAGTACTTGCTAAATACAAAGGGAAAGCGAGCAATGTATTTGTCATTATTATAGGTATCCTTACTGTCCTAGCAAGTATTAATTCATTATTCTAATCCACTATTGTTAGTGCTGATGCAAAAGTCGCGGGATATGGAAAAAAGAGGAATTATTATCGGGACTGAATTTTATAGTGTTGAACCAAAGGGGTCACGGTTTTGGACAAACTTTTCATCTTGGAGAGTTTGTCTTTTTTTTGATTATGTGCATAACTTTTTTACTAGCTATATGAAGTTCTTTGATAACTTGATATAGGAGGTGGTGGGGAGAAAATAGATTGGGAAAACCATGCCATTCGGTTCCTGCGTAAAATATCAATCGTACCAAGAGAGCGTCCAAGTGTCGGACATCTAGGGGGGACAGCCCGAAGTTACGCTCAGGTTGTTGAAAGGGCTACCTTTGTCACGGAAATGAGAAGCTTCTACTTTAAGCTTTATTAAGTGTCGAGGAGATCACTTTAAAAGTTGTGCCTTAATAATTAATTTCTCCAAAAGAGCATTCACACTTAAACAATAGTAAATAAAAACTTCATACGAACCACACATTAACTCCACTAATAGCACAAACTAAAGTTGTATAATTCAAGTAATATATTTAACGGTAAACATTCAAACATACTAATATTATGTAATAAGGAAGTTACACTACAATAGAAGAAAACAAATAAGGGAGAGAAGATACTATGACGAGATTTGTAAATCACAACGTAGAGAACACAATTTTAGAAGAGGATGTAGAGCTTTTAAAAGTTATGGCACACCCAATGCGTTTAAAACTGATCAGTGAGCTTTCTAAACATAAAACACTAAATGTAACCCAAATGACCGAAATTTTAAACATTCCACAATCAACAGTATCCCAACATTTATCTAAAATGAGAGGGAAGATTTTAAAGGGAAATCGTCAGGGTTTAGAAATTTACTACAGCATTAAAAATCCAAAAGCTGAAGAAATTATGGGGTTATTAGGCCCAATTCAATAGTTTTTATATTTCTATTCATTACCAATATCACATAATACAAGTAAAATAACCATGAAACAGATATCAAAAAGATAGAAAATGATTATTGTGCTATTTTCTTGTTGTTTAATAAATTGAAGACACCTTAAATTAAGGTGTCTTTTTAATTACACATAAAACGAAGGATTAGATTAGCCAAACGCTATAAAATCTAGGAGAGTATTAATTAAATAATATATAGATATTGAGTCAATAGAATATACTTCTTGAAAAATTCGATATTTATTCTTTTTAAGAATTATACATTTTTTTATATTTTAAAAATTAATATCGTATATTTTAGATTCTTAGTATACAATATATTACCTGAACTATATATAAGAATGGAGAGTTTTAATTGGAATTTTTAGCAAACAGTAAGGTTGGTACAAAACTAAACATATTAATACTTATATCTTGTATCTCCTGCATAGTATTATCCCTAATAGGCGGATGGGGTCTAGAAAGAGGAAAGAGTGCTTCTTCTAATATGTATGAAGATGATTTAAAATCAATCGAGTGGATAGGAACCATAGAATCTAACTTTTACCATGTTAATATGAACTTTATGGAAATAATGCTATCCAAAGATGAGAAAAGAATTAACGATTTAATAAAAGAAATGGATGGGATGCGTAAGGAAAATGATCAGTTATTAAAGCAGTATGAAGCTAAAATTATCTCTAATAAAGAAAAAGAACTATATAACACATTTCATGAAGCATTTAATGAATTAAGAACTCAGATGAAAAAAGCACAAGAATTAGGGAAATCTAATAATGAGGAAGCTTATGCCTATTATCTAAAAGAAATTGAACCTAATATGCAAAAAACAATTCAGTCAATTCGTGAACTAATTATATATAATAGTAATAATGCAGACCAGTTACAAAAAGTTAACAATAGTAGTGCTCAAAATACAATGATAATATTTGTGGTTATTTCAATTTTAGCAATTGTCATAGTTATATTTATTGGATATATTATTAAACTTACTATACGAAAACCACTTATTTTATTACAAAATGATATGGAAAAAGTAGCTGCAGGTGATTTAACAATACGTACTTCTTATAAAGCAAATAATGAGTTAGGAATCATTGTACAGTCTTTTAATAGTATGTTAGATAACCTACAACAATTAATTGCGAATGTTAAGGCGACAACACAAGAGGTGATTTCTTCTACGGAGGGTGTTTTACAAGATACAAAGCGAGCATCTAATATTTCAAATGAGGTTGTTCAGACCATTACTGAAGTAAAAGAAAAAATAGCAGGACAGGTAACTAGTATTCAAGAGAGTTCATCCTCAATGGAAGAAATAACAATTGGTGTGCAAACAGTAGCTGAATCTTCAGCAGTAGTTGCTGAGGTAGCAGTAACAACCACAGAACAAATACATACCGGCAGTGAAGTGATAAAGCACTCTATTCTTCAAATGAATAGTGTCCATGATGTTGTCGAGGAAACATCAAAAGTAATAGATAGACTTGTTACACGTACACAACAGATTGATACAGCTTTGGATGCAATTACTAATATTGCCGAGCAAACTAATCTTCTTGCTCTAAATGCTGCTATTGAAGCGGCACGTGCTGGAGAAAATGGGAAAGGGTTTGCAGTTGTTGCAGCAGAAGTGAGAGATTTAGCTGAAAAGTCTAAAGAGTCCGCGAATGAAATTAACCATTTAATTAAATCTATTCAACAAGATACTCAAGATACAGTTCAAGTCATGCAAAAAGGAGAACAAAAGGCAGCAGAAGGAAAAGAAGCGGCCCACAAAGCGGATCAAACATTCTCATCTATTATGAGAGATATTGATAAAATTACAAGTCAAATTCAAGAAGTCTCTGCAGCAACAGAAGAGATTTCCGCCGGCACAGAAGAAGTAAATGCGTCTCTTTCACTAGTGTCTGATACTGCAACACAAGTAGAAAGAGAAACAATTCAAACAGTACAATCAATTCAATCACAAGCAGTTTCAATCAAAGAAATTTCAATTCAATCCAACAGGATGAAAGAAAAGGTAGAAGCATTAACTGAATTGCTTTCGAGCTTTATTATTACGGAACAAGAAAAAAATTAATAAATGTGGATACAGTAACAATAATATATTCTTATTTTTATCAAAGTGAAAATTTTTGTAGAATAGATGGAATGTAATTAAATGAATAACGAACTAAAGTATAATATTTACGAATTACAACAATTCATTCAAAAAACTTATTCTGATATTAAAACAGCATGTGATATTGCTATTCATCAAGAAAACAATTCTAAATATCTAATTTCATTAGGATTTTTAAATAAATCATATATAACTTATTTAGAAGCTAAAAGATTCTATCGTGAAAATGAAGAACTTGCAAGTGTAGAATTTGATAATTTCTTTGATGTGTATGATAAATTAGAACACGAATTAAAACAAGTTATTTCAAGAGAAGATAAAAATCCTTCATTACTACATAGTAGACTTAGTCAGTTTCAGCAGAAAGTTGAAAATATAAATGACCTAATAAAAGTAATGCAAAATGCTCGTTAATAAATGTTTTTTTCTTTGGTATATAGAAAGTAAACATTAAAAACATTTTAGAAAGAATCTGTTTTGTAAATCCATTTTAAAAACGGTGTGCAAATTGGCTATAAATACATTTACCGATACTTTTTATGAGAGAGCACTTACTGGGAGTGCTCTCTTTTTATCATTTTAGCCAAGAAGACTCCCTAAGGTGCCTTAAATTAGTAAATCGAAGTTTTCATTTAAACCTTTAAATCTTAATATATTAATGATAATATTAAAAATGTTATAATTAGTAAAGATTTCTAATAATTAGATTGAGAGGATACAATAGTATGGGTTATAAGCTTCGTAGAATTATCCAAGTTTCTCCGGGTGTGAAAATTAACTTTACATACACTGATTCGGGAGGAAGAACCGTTCCGCCTGAATCGAGAGTAACAACTTATGTACCTGGCACCGGAATCTCGTATACACCACGAATAGCAGAGTCAAACAACTATTATAAACAACGAGGATTTCAAAGACAAAACGCTTCCTATCCCACTATGAATGAACAAGATTACAATACGATAAAAGCATTTGAGCCGGTAAGAGAAACCAATACTTACCTTGTTACTGCTTTTCGTAAGAAGGATACTCAAGTAAACTCCGTGGGTAGAAAACTAATGAAACCACTTTCCATAATTGCAGGCGTTTTTGCAGGCCTATTCTTACTTATGATGCTTGTTATACCTGCTCTATTCCTGGCAGTCATGTCTTTCCTATGCTATAAAAATATAAAAACACCATTTGCAGTTGTATGCCCAGAATGTGATGCTGAGAATCTATTCATTTTTGAAGAAGAGAAAATTGCTTGTCGTAAATGTGAGAGCACTCTTATTATACAAAAATAAAAGACGTTCATTTGAGCGTCTTTTATTTTTGTTTGGACTTTTATTTTCAAAATCATAAAATTGGATTCATTTACAAATAGATTAGAGCTCCGCTTCTTGTAGAAGGGTCTTACTTATTAGTTTTTCAAGTAATAATCACTTTAATCCAATGTTATCAATTTCTAAAATATGTTACGATTTGAACTGGGAGGGAAATATATGAAAATGATACAGGAAGATATGTATAAAGAACTAATAGATAAGAAAAGAACGGTTACTATATTTTTAAAAAGTGGTGTTCTCATACGTGGGAAAATCCTCTCAACAGATAAATTTACTGTCTTTATGATGGTTCAGGGTAAGCAACAACTAGTATTCAAACAAGCACTTTCCACAATTATTAATTAATTTTTTCTTTCAATTTGGTGATATGAGACGAAAATCCCCCTCAAAAAAAGAACAGATGACAGAATACTACTCCAACTCTTAATTAATTATAATTAAGCATCCATAAATATTCAATTCATTCGGGAATTTCTCAATGTTTTTTGTCTTATTTTATATTTTTCTTTTTTGTTGCAGTATTCTTGTTATATGAATGCTGTTTTTTTGTATTAAGAATTTCCAAAATAAAAAAGATAAGATCGGAGAGTAGGATCTTATCTTTTTCACAAGGAGAAAAAAGTTAAAAACTATCTTATTATTTATAATATTATATTTTTTAGGAAATTCCACTTGAAATCTATATTTAGTATCTATTTTTATATTGAGAAATCTTTTTGAAAAGATCTATAAATTATTTGAAAGCAAAATACTAACATAGAAGTTATGAAAAATAAGATTTAGTGTTCTTTAATTTATAAACTTGCACCCCAGTGTAAAGAAGTAAAAAAGGGGAAAACTATTGAATAATTATCGATAATTTAGGGGGGCGCCAAATGAAGCATAATAAAAAAGTAACAATTGGGGATTACGTTGAATTTTTATATCGTAAAAATCCTAATTTGCAATTAATAGGATTTGTAGTGAATGTTTTACAAAATCCAATTGTTGTAGATATCGCGCACAGAATGGATATTGAGGTAGATGATATTAGGCAAGTTGTAAAGCATGGTTATTATAATAAAGTGGTTTATAAGCAAATAAAGAATAGTGTTTCATAAAAAAGTGCTCCTATATAAATTTAGGAGCACTTTTTTATGGAGAGAATCTCCATAAAGAAATTTTTTGTCTGAGGTATACAATTTTTATATGAAAATAAGTTTGAAGATATTTGCTCATTTGTTAATTAATAATTTCTTCAATCTTTATAGCTGCTATGGATATAAAAAATTATTCATGAAAATTTGACATAATTTTATTAAAAAGAAAAATACTAATACTTGTTTTAATACTTTACTTCGAGCATTAAAACAAATTTACTAACTACGAAACAAGGAGGCATCACTGTGGACATTCGTGAAGGATTAATTCCAACAGCTTTAGGTACAGCAGTGACAGCAGCAGGTTATGCTCTTAAACAAACTCGTGGAACTAATAAAATGATTGCAAATACAGTATTTGGTTTTGGTTTAGCTCACGTCGTTTTAGGTGTAATCGATCTTGTTGAACATCGTCGTTAGAACGAAAGGCAAGCATTGATATATGCTTGCCTTTTTGATAGTGCATTTATTATTCATTTTTCAAAGTATGTTTGTATGACGTAATCATTATCAATGAAATTAAATAGTTACACTATAGGGAAATTAGAAAGTAAAACTTTGAGCATTGAATTTTATGAAATGAGATGGTGATGGAATGGAATTTTCTTCTGAAAGTAATACGTATCATGCTGGTGACATAGTCTACATTTTTTACCGAAATCCTCATACTCAAGACGTAGCTAATATACAAGCTGCAGCAGTTGTAAATAATCCTGAAAGACCTAATGAATTAGCACTATTTCTTTACGAAACGTATTATCCATTAACAAATGAGATGGCTATATATGCTACCGAAGATGAGGCAAGCCAAGCGTACACTTACTATTATGGTGATATTTCAGAGGGGATGTTGGAATGAATAAGCCATTTATGCCTAAGCTCGTATATTTTGAACCTAAAGCATTAGATTATCCTTTGGGAAAAGAGCTGTTTGAGAAATTTTCAAAGATGGATGTTGAAATTCGACATACTACTTCCCATAATCAAGTAAGAGATTTGCCAGGCGATAATGATTTTCAAAAGTATCGAGTAGCAAAATCTACGCTTGTTGTTGGTGTTAGAAAAACACTGAAATTTGATACTTCCAAGCCTTCAGCAGAGTATGCAATTCCTTTTGCAACGGGATGTATGGGACATTGTCATTATTGTTATTTACAAACAACGATGGGAAGTAAGCCTTATATACGAACGTATGTAAATGTTGAAGAAATTTTAGATGCTGCTGACAAATACATGAAAGAGCGTGCACCTGAAGTAACAAGATTTGAAGCGTCGTGTACTTCAGATATTGTAGGAATCGACTATTTAACGCACACCCTTAAACGGGCCATTGAGCATTTTGGAGAATCTGAATATGGGAAATTGAGGTTTGTTACGAAATTCCATCATGTAGATCATTTACTTGATGCTAAACATAATAAAAAAACAAGATTTCGCTTTAGTATAAACGCTGATTATGTGATTAAAAACTTTGAACCAGGAACTTCTCCCTTAGCTAAACGAATTGAGGCAGCAGGTAAAGTAGCTAGAGCCGGATACCCTCTTGGTTTCATTGTAGCACCTATTTACCTGCATGAAGGCTGGCAGGAGGGATACTATCATATGTTTGAACGTCTGAATGCTGAATTATCTCTTGATGCACGGGAGGATATTACATTTGAATTTATTCAACATCGTTTTACAAAGCCAGCTAAGAGAGTGATTGAAAAAAACTACCCGATGACAAAATTAGAATTAGATGAAGAGAAAAGAAGATATAAATGGGGGAAATATGGAATCGGAAAATACATTTATCAAAAAGAAGAAGAAGAGGATATAAAAAATCATCTGTATTCCTATATGAAACAGTTCTTTCCTAATGCGAAACTAGAATATTTTACATAAAAGAATAAAATTCATTACATCTTCAATCTAAAAAATTTACTCACTTAAAAAGTGGTATTGGTTAATAACCCATTTGAAAAACTTATATACGAAAGTCTTTTATGTAAAAATATGTTTCATTATGAGCTGAATCCCAACAGTTAAACAGAAAAATATAGCGTTGTATGAATATAAGTCCGGTATTGTACCGGGCTCATTCTTTTTAACGTTGCATCAATTCTTTTGTGAATATAATTATCTCAATTTCGCTTAAAATGTCCATATTCTCAAATTCTTTGAGTTGAAAGTTTTTTAACTATGCACATCTGTAATGTAGTCTTAGAAATTTCAGAAAATCAAATTCATATATACTTTTTGTGCACGCTGACGATGTGCATAATTCCCTAAAATTTGTTATTCTAGTTGCATACCTTATAATTTATATTCTTAATATATTATTATAAGAATATTTTTTGTGAATGGAAGGGGAGATATTATGTTAACTGAGTTACAAAAGAAGTTTTTCTCAAAATTGAGAATTCAACCAAAAGAAAATGTGGAATTTGAAGATTTGCATACAATTCTTTTACAGATGGGGCACTTATTACCGTATGAAAACATAGACGTCATGGAAGGAAACATGCAAGATTTTTCTAGAAATAATATTGAAGCAAAACTGCTTTTAAAGAATCGTGGTGGATTATGCTATGAGATTAATTCTTTATTATATTATTTTTTATGTGATTGTGGATTTAATGTGTATCAAGTAGCTGGAACTCTATATAATCCGAAAACAAGAAAATGGAACCCTGATGATGGCCATGTACTCATCGTTTTACAGCACAACAATGAAAACTATATAATAGATGCTGGTTTTGCATCGTATCTTCCTTTACAACCTGTTCCTTTTCATGGTGACAGTGTAACTTCTGTGACGGGAGAATATCGTGTTCGTAAAAAAAACACAGAGAAAGGGACTCACGTATTTGAAATGAAGAAAGGAAAAAATGGAGAAACTTCTCATTTTCTGGATTCTGATCTTACTGATACCTGGTCTATTGGTTATGCTTTTTATTTAAATGCAATTAATGAAAAAAAAGTGAATGCTATACAAAATATGGTTATAGAGCATCCGGAATCGCCAGTAAATAAGGGGAATATTATTTGTAAATTGATTGATCATGGTCATATTGCACTTACTAAACAAAGTTTTACAGAAACCCAACATGGAAATAAATCAAAAAAAGAAATAACAGAGAAACAATATTATCAAATACTTAAAGATAAATTTAATATTTTTTAGACAAATTTTATTTCTCTCCATCTCTATTTATCATTTTAGCCAAGAAGACTCCTTCCTCAAGGAGCGTGAAGGGTCACAGCCCAGTGAGTAGGTGGGAGATGAATTGGCTTTGGCTTTGAACAAGGAATGGCAGGAAGCCATCCCTTGTTCGACATACAGAAAATGTTACTCCACTACCTATCGAATGTACGTTTGGTGTATAATAGTCATATACCGAAATGGAGGTGAATCAAATAATGATGAATAAAGCCTATAAGTTTCGTATCTATCCAAATCAGGCACAAGCAATTCTAATCAATAAAACGATTGGGTGTTCTCGCTTTGTATTCAATCATCAAGCATACAAAGAGACAGGAAAAGGCTTGACCTATGGTACATGCTCTGCCAAACTACCTGCCATGAAGAAAGAGCTTGTTTGGCTAAAAGAAGTGGATAGTATTGCGATTCAGTCGTCTGTTCGCAA
>NZ_FNUW01000044.1:0-37943 GCF_900108285.1 Bacillus sp. ok061
TCATATATGGGAGAAATATAAGGATATCGCTAGAAAAAACAAACTAACAGTTACAGGGAAAAAGTTGTACAAAGTACGCTGTTCAACTATAGAGCGAAGCTTTGCGGACGCCAAAGAACTACATGGCTATCGATATGCTCGATTTCGGGGGCTGAAGTCTGTCCAAATGCAGGCTTATCTTACCGCAACTTGTCAAAACATGAAAAAAATAGCCCTCCATCTGACCAAAAAAGGTCTGGTGGAGGGCTATTTTTTTGAAACTCTATTATTTTATGTTGTTTTTATTCGCTAAAATCAAAATGATTCCAGAGTGTGGGGAACCCTAAAGGGTTTCCCAACACTCTGAAGGAAGCTAACTATTGTTAGCTTCCTTATTTTTCATTTCAATTATTTAGTTCGACACTTTTGACTCTTCAATTTTCTCACGAAGAACCATTTGCAGAATACCACCGTGACGGTAGTAATCAATTTCAACTTCACTATCGAAACGAGCTACTACTTCAAATTGTTTTTCGTTGCCATCTAAATCAGTTGCAACTACTTTTACAAGATCGCGTGGTCTAACTGATTTGTCGATTTGAATTTCAAATGACTCGTTACCAACAAGACCTAATGTTTCAGCACTTTCGCCCTCTTTAAATTGAAGTGGTAATACACCCATTAATACTAAGTTACTGCGGTGAATACGTTCGAAGCTTTCTGCGATTACTGCTTTAATACCTAATAAGTTAGTACCTTTCGCAGCCCAGTCACGAGAACTTCCCATACCGTAATCTTTACCAGCAACAACTAGAAGACCTGTTCCATCTTCTTTATATTTCATAGCAGCATCATAGATAGATGTTACTTCACCAGTTGGCCAATATGTTGTATATCCGCCTTCTGTTCCTGGTGCGATTTGGTTTTTAATACGGATGTTTGCAAATGTACCACGCATCATAACTTCATGGTTACCACGACGAGAACCGTAAGAGTTAAAGTCAACTGGTTGTACGCCGTTTTCTAATAAGTAGCGTCCAGCTGGTGTGTGCTTACCAATTGAACCTGCTGGTGAAATATGGTCTGTTGTTACAGAATCACCAAATTTACCAACTATGCGTAAACCTGATAACGTTTCAACTTCACCTGGCTCTTTAGATAAACCTTCAAAGAATGGTGGGTTTTGAATGTATGTTGAATCATTATCCCAAGTATATAAAGCTTCGTTTGAAGTTTGGATTTCATTCCAACGCTCATTGCTGTTAAATACTTGTGCATATTCTTTCTTGAACAGTTCAGATGTAACAACGCTTTGAACTACATCTTCAATTTCTTTAGCTGATGGCCAAATATCATTGAAGTAAACAGCATTGCCATTTGTATCTTTACCGATTTCATCATTTTTCAGGTCAATATCAACAGTACCTGCAAGTGCATATGCCACAACAAGTGGTGGTGATGCTAAGTAGTTTGCTTTTACAAGAGGATGAATACGACCTTCAAAGTTACGGTTACCAGATAAAACAGATGTTACTAGTAAGTCGTTTGCTGCGATTGATTCTTCTAATTCTGGCGCTAATGGACCAGAGTTACCGATACAAGTCGTACAGCCGTAACCAACTGTTTGGAAACCTAATTGATCTAAATATGTTGTTAAACCGGATTTATCTAAGTACTCAGTAACAACTTTAGATCCTGGTGCTAATGATGTTTTTACGTACTCAGGTACTACAAGTCCTTTTTCAATTGCTTTCTTCGCAACTAGACCTGCCCCGATTAATACGTATGGGTTTGATGTATTTGTACAGCTTGTAATTGCAGCGATTGCAATTGCACCTGTTTTCATCGTTACTTCTTTATCTTCTAATGTAACCTTCACTTCTTTATCGAACTCTTGCTCATTAAATCCAAGTCCTTGTGTTCCAACTGGTGCTAAAACAGCTTTGTGGAACGCATCTTTCATATCTGAAAGTGGAATTAAATCTTGTGGGCGTTTCGGTCCAGAAAGGTTAGATTCGATTGTATTTAAATCAATTTCAACAAGATCAGTGTAGATTGGATCTTTACTGTCTGCTGTATAGAATAAACCGTTCGCTTTACAGTATTCTTCAACAATACGAATTTGCTCTTCATCTCTACCTGTTAAACGTAAGTATTCTAATGAAATATCATCGATTGGGAAGAATCCACAAGTTGCGCCGTATTCTGGTGCCATATTTGAAATTGTTGCACGGTCAGCTAAAGGCATGCTCTTTAGTCCATTACCAAAGAACTCAACAAATTTACCAACTACACCTTTTTGACGTAATACTTGTGTTACTTTTAATGCAACGTCTGTTGCTGTAGTACCACTTGGAAGTGTGCCAGTTAATTTCACACCGATTACTTCAGGTACTGGGAAGTATGAAGGCTGTCCAAGCATTCCTGCTTCTGCTTCAATACCACCAACGCCCCATCCAAGAACGCCGATACCGTTAATCATTGTTGTATGTGAGTCTGTTCCAACTAATGAATCTGGGTATGCAACTAAGTCACCTTCAGCATTTTTCACAGCATGAACAACTGGTGCTAAATATTCAAGGTTTACTTGGTGTACAATGCCTGTAGCTGGTGGAACTGCACGGTAGTTATCAAATGATTTTTGTGCCCAGCTTAAAAATTTATAACGTTCTTCATTACGTTTAAACTCTAAGTCCATGTTGAATGCAAGCGCGTCTGCCGTACCCGCTCTATCAACCTGTACAGAGTGGTCAATTACAAGGTCTACAGTAATTTCAGGATTAATTTTGTCAGGATCCCCACCCATGTCTGCCATTGCTTTACGAAGCGAAGCCAAATCAACAACAGCTGGAACACCAGTGAAATCTTGTAAAATTACACGAGATGGTTTAAATGGAACATCGATATCTTGCACATCTTTCGTTCCCCATTTCGCTAAATTTGTAACATGCTCTTCTGTGATTACACGTCCGTCTACTTGACGAAGTACTGATTCAAGTAAAACTTTCACGGAATATGGTAATTGAGATACGTTGCCAACCCCTGCATTTTCAAGCGCTTTCAAATCATAATAATGATACGTTTTTCCATCTACTTCAAAAGTTGCACGTGATTGAAATGGATTATGTTTGACCATTATGTTTCCCCCCTGTTAAACGTGACTAAGTTGTCTGAATATAAAATGTAGACAAACTTTTCAATACCTTACGATAATATCTTATTACAACTTTCTAAATAAGTAAATAATAAGAAACTTATAGATTATCATAAGTTTTCTTTATGTTTCTAAATTTGAATAGCTTTCATGCTCCTTATGAATACTATTATCATAAAGTAAAGTGCTCTATCAGCGGTTTACTTACAGTTCATACATACTATGAACTGCTCATCATTCAACATACAAAAAATGTTATAGAGGTGAAGTAAAATGGGTAAAAGAAAAGCAAATCATACTATTTCAGGAATGAATGCTGCATCTGCACAAGGACAAGGAACTGGTTACAATGAAGAATTTGCAAACGAGCCTTTAACTCCAGCAGAGCGACAAAATAACAAGAAACGTAAAAAGAACCAGTAAAGAAAAATCCCAAAAGGTCTATTTCCTTTTGGGATTTTTTCTAATGTTTATAACGTAATAATTCCGAAACCGTTACAAATCGATAGCCCTGCTTTTTCAACTCAGGTAAAATTTTTGCTAGCGCTGCTACCGTTTGACTACGATCATTTCCTCCATCATGTAACAATACAATATCGCCACTTTTAGCATTTTTCACTACATGATTTACAATGGATTCAACCCCTGGATTTGCCCAATCACGTGGATCTTGATGCCATGACCATAGAACAGTTTGATAACCAGCTTCTTTCGCTGTTTTAAATACAGCATCGTTAATATATCCACCAGGAGGACGGAATAGCAAAGGTTCTTTCACCCATTTTTCAAAAAATTTCTTTCCATCTAAAATATCATTTTCTAATTTTTCATCTGACGAATTACTCGCATACAAATGATTCATCGTATGATTTCCAATTTCATGTCCCTCTTTTAACACTTGCTTCACTAAATATGGATTGCGCTGAACTCGAAATCCAATCATAAAAAATGTCGCTTCAGCCTTATATTGACGTAATAAATCTAAAACTTGTGGTGTATACGTTGGATCTGGCCCATCATCAAATGTAATTGCAATAATTTTTTCATTATTAGGTACTTCCCATGTTACATAACCAGTTGGTTCTAACTCTTTTCTGAGCAACATTTTCGCTTCCACTTTTTCCACTTGAAATATATGTACTGCACATAGCAAAGAAAAAACTAATAGAAAAATTTTCTGTTTTAGCATAACGTTCACTAAAGCAGCAAGGTTGTCGAATAGACAACAACCTCATTTACTTTTCTAATTGATCTACATTTCGCATTATATTTTGGAGATTATTTTCATATTGCTCAAGTTGTGGACGTTGTGTTTCTGAAGCTACCTCTAGTGCATTTTGAATTTGTTCATATGCTTCCTGAACCTCTTGGCGTAACTCTTTTAAATCATGACCGTAGTTAGGGTCATTTTTCACAATATTATTAAATGCATTTTCTGCTTGTGTAACTCCTTGCTGTGCCGCTTGAAAGGCTTGTTGCTTATCTTTATGATATGGCATTATATAATCCCCTTTCTATAATAGTTAGTCCCCTTTATCTTTACCTTTTTTTCTAAAAACATTCTCGTATAAAATCGTCAACTTCTCTCATTCTAAAAAGAAAGAGGAGGTGTCACATACAATGAGCAAAAATAATCGTGAATCTAAAGAAAAAAAAGGACAACCTGAGCCATTAAGCGGATCTCATAAAGTAAAAAACCGTAACCATTCACGCCAAAAAAAACATGCACATCATGATATGTAATAAAAAATATTCACATACCGTGCACATTCAACATAAAATGTTTGTATTTCATCATTTATTCTTCACCTCTGTTTCATTCATGCATAACATGATATGAATTGATATTTTACGGAGGGTGTCTTACATGGGCAAGAAAAAGAAGAATTGTCTTTTTCATGTTGATGGTTTCGAAGAATGGATGGATCAATTTTGTTCCGATTCTTATAGTAACTTTAGCTTTCCAAATCAAATTCACATCGACCTTTGCGAAACCGAAGAAGAATATATTTTGGAAACAGATGTACAAAATGTCACTGAACAAAATGTACTCATTAAAAAGTTAGAGACAGGCCTAGCTATATGCATACTTCATAAAAACATTTCCTTAAAACGAACAATCCCTTTACCTACTACTATCATTTATAAAAAGATGCTAGCCTGCTTAGAAAACGGATTTTTAGCCATTCATATTTCCAAAAATGAAGTTGCTGATAAGCATGAAAAGAAAGTTCTTTTTTCAAATTAAGAGTTAATATAATACAAACTAAGCCCCAGTGGTTACTGGGGCTTATGTTATTTCGCATGCATTTCTATATTAGAATTTCTATCATATCTTTTTTTCGATAAACCTTTTGTAACTAAAAGCACAGGAAATGCCACAGTTGAAAATATAGCTAGTGCTGAAAATACTACAAACCCATTTTGGTAGCCGTAGTAATCGAGAAGTACTCCTCCAAACCACGGACCTATTACTGCTCCAATTCCCGAAAAGCCCATCGCACCGAAGTATGTTCCTTTTAGATGCGCAATAGCAATATCATCAATAAATACATCGGTCATCGAAAACATTAAGACTTCTCCAATTGTAAAAATAATTGTACAAACGGCAGCACTTAGCATAGATTCTACTATTCCAAAGCCAAATAATCCTCCGCTCACAAATAAAGTCCCCACCATAATTGATGTTAACGGAGTATACTTTTTGCACATTTGAATAACAGGGTATTGGATGATCACTACAACAATTGCATTTAAAGCGAGCATATATGAGAATAGCTTCACTCCATCCTCAAATATATGTGCATTTGCAAAATATTGAGATACTGTCGTCGTTAAATGTGAAAAACCGCAATTACTCAAAATAATACCGACTAAAGCAACTAAAAATACTATATCTTTTCGCAATATACGCATTGCATTTAGCATTGTAACAGGTTTTTCTGTACTCACTTTCTTTTTTTCCATTGGATACTTCTTAAATTGGAACGCTAATATAGCTGTATATAGAATATATACCCCAGCTGCTACTAAAAAAGGAATTGTTGATTTTGCACTTCCAATCTGTAATCCAACAATTGGTCCAATTGCAACTCCAACATTTATTGCACCGTATCGTAAGTTATAGACGAGTAACCGATACTCAGGCTTTGTTAAATCTGATAATAATGCTCTTGATGTTGGCTCAAAAAACGACCTACATAATCCATTTAAAGCGTTTAATAAAAAGAAACTTAAAACATGATCCGCAAGTGAAAAACCTATAAACACAAAAATCCAAACGATCATGGACCAGAGCATAATCGTTTTCCGGCCAAATCGATCTGATAAATTCCCTCCGATAAAACTAGCAAAAACACCAACAAGTGCACTCGTTCCTATAATAGCACCAGTCATTCCAGCTGACACACCTTTAACAGTCGTTAAATAAATCGCTAAAAAAGGGATACTCATTGAAGTTGCAAACCTAGCAAACAATGTCCCTAAAATAATACTCATTCCAAGCGGATGAATATGCTGTAACTTCCCCTTCATCGTTAAACCTACTCTCTCTATTTTCACAAAAAAAAGAAAGCAAAGGATCTGCTTTCTTTTCCTTTTTCTATACTTGAGCTGTTGATACCCGAGTTGTTCTCGTTATGTCCATATCAATTCCATATGTGAACTGTAATTCTTTACACACATCTTTAATTAAGATTGCGACATTATACTTTTCATTAAATTGTAAAACTATGTTTTCTACTTCTTCATATGTATACTTATATTCCCCTGTAATGACACTTTTTAGATCAAAGCATTCGTTAATACAAAGTTGTACAAGTAGCTGGTCATATTTCTCTATTACATCTTCTTTCTTCCAAAGTAACTCTTTTACATATAATCGATCAAACTTCACACTTTCTCGATTACAATCCGTTAAAATCCGGGTCATTTCGTTTAATTCTCGATATAATTCGGAAATATTTCTACTTAAACTAAGCAGTTTATCTACACCGTTTTCATATAACATATTTATTCCACCCCCGCATTTTCTTTCCCTTATTATAGCAAGAAAATTCTAAAAATAGTTTCTTTCTTCTGAAATATTAGGAAACTAATTTCAATTGCATTACAATGAAACTAGTTAATGCGAGAGGAGAAAGAAAATTGGAGCACAAATTATATTACACTGACGCTTATAAGCAAGACTTTACTACTAAAATTATAAAGCAAGATTATGATAAAGACGGTAACTTATACGTTGTTTTGAATGAAACAGCATTTTATCCGACAGGTGGCGGACAACCATATGATACTGGTACATTAAATGATATCAATGTAATCAATGTAGAAGAGATAAACGGAGAAATTCGTCACTACATTGCAGAACAATTACATACAGAAGACGTAGAAGGTAAAATCAATTGGGAGCGCCGTTTTGATCATATGCAACAACATGCAGCTCAGCACATTTTATCTGCTGCTTTTTGGGACCATTTTAACATGCCTACAATTGGATTCCATCTTGGTAAAGAAACAGTAACAATTGATTTAGAAACAGAAAATCTTCATGCAGAAATGGTTGAAAAAGCAATACAAATTGCAAACAAAATTGTTTTTGAAAACCATCCAATCCGCATCCAGTGGATGAACTTAGAAGAAGCGAAAACGTTGCCACTTCGTAAAGAACCGAATATGACAGAAAATATACGGGTTGTTATTATCGAAAACTTTGACTACAACGGCTGTGGTGGAACGCATCCGAAACGAACTGGTGAAGTTGGTCCTATTCAAGTACTAGGATGGGAGCGCAATAAAGGTGGTATACGCTTAACGTTTATCGCTGGTTGGCGTACACTTAAATTAATGGGACAACAGCAACAAATTATGAAAGATGTTTCTAAACAATTAAACAGTAGCGAAACTGATATTCCAGCAAAAGTGGCGCAACTGCTTACTTCTCAAAAAGAAAACGAAAAAGCAATACAAACAATGAATGAAAAATTATTATTTGCAGAGGCAAATGAACTACTTCTACAGCCTATAAAAATTCATGCTGACATACTTATTTCTAAAGTATTTACAAATCGTTCTATGCAAGAAATCGCAAAGCTTTCCGCTATTATTACAGAACAACAAGAGCATGCAATTACGTATTTCGTCATCGAAAATGATGACAAACTACAATGTATTCTCGCTTGCGGAAAATCAGTATCACTCGATATGAATGCTCTTTTAAAAGACGCTCTTCCTACAATCGAAGGAAAAGGTGGCGGAAATAAGAAGAGTGCTCGCGGTGGCGGGAAAGCAATTATGAGCGGAGATGAATTTTTAAATCAGCTTGTTTCTTCTTTACAGTCGGCGGTGTAAAGCATTTTTAGTAAGGATAGCTAACAGCTATCCTTACTCTATACTTACAAACCAATATTTTGTTTCAATCCTTGGTAACTCCCTGCACTTGAAAAACCTTCACTTATAAGAGTTATAAAAGTTTCCGAAAAACCATAATGACTTAAATCTTTAATCGGCACCATTTGCACATCATGAATTGGATTATGATCAAATTCATTAGAGGGTAACATAATTTCTCCTGTAAGCTTTTCAAGTAGAAATGTAATATGTAATAAAGATGGACTGGCATCCGGTTTATCACAAACATAGAGTAGCTTCTTAATTTTAACTTCTAATCCCGTTTCTTCTCTCATTTCTCTAATCATCGCCTCTTCTAACATTTCACCATTCTCCACTCTTCCTCCAGGTAAAGACCAATTCCTATTAGCAACTTTTTGCTTTACTAGCAATAATTTTTCACCTTCAATTAAAATTCCCGTAACACGAACTTGCATTACATTTTCCATATGTAATCTCCTCTTCCCATTATATTTACAAATTAACCCTTCCATAAAAAGAACATACGTTTTATAATTGAAGAAAATTATGGAAGAAAGTAGTTGTTACATTCATGCGTCCACCTTTAACAAAGTCTATATCACTTGAAGATTTCCAAAACTATTATTGGTTAAAAGCAGAACTCCAAACATTTTGTCGTGAGAATGGGTTGCCAGCTAGCGGCTCTAAGATTGAAATAACCGATTGTATCTCACATTATTTAACTACGGGGAAAGTCTTAAAAAACAGCTCTGTTCAAAAGGTTACTAAAGATTCCCTATCGTATAAAGACCTTTCTCTTCAAACGATTATTACTAACAATCACCGCTGTAGCGAAGATGTTCGTGCTTTTTTCAAAGAAAAAATCGGAACAAACTTCCGCTTTACAGTAGCTCTTCAAAAATTTTTCAAAGAGAATGTTGGAAAAACATATGAAGACGCGGTAGCTTTTTGGCATGAAGAAAACGAACGAAAAAAAGACCCTACATACAAAACAACTATCGGTGCACAATTTGAATACAATCGCTTTACTCATGACTTTTTCGAAGATCCAAATAATAAAGGGAAAGCAAAAGCTGATGCGATTGCTGCTTGGAACGAAATGAAAGCGAAGCCTGGTAGCAACATTTATGTTCCTCAAAAAGTAGAAAACTAGTTACCTCGCTAGTCTTCTACTTTCTCAAATAATAGCGCAATCCCTATCCCGCCTCCAATTCCTAATGTAGCAATTCCATATTTCATAGACTCTCTTTGTGCCTGATAAAACAAACGTGTTACAAGCATAGCCCCAGATGCACCGTACGGATGACCGAGCGCAATTGCCCCACCATTTACATTTACTTTTTCATACGGAATTTGTAACTCTTTTGCGCAAGCAACAACTTTTGAGGCGAATGCTTCATTTATTTCAAAATAATCAATGTCCTCTACTTTTACATTCATTTCGTTTAATAATTTGTTCACCGCAAATATCGGACCAGTCCCTGGAAGTTTGGGATCCACTCCCACTACAGCACTACGAACGAAACGAAGGACAGGTTTATAACCTAATTTCCGAGCTTGTCCCTCTTCCATTACAAGAACAGCACATGCCCCATCATTTACACCACATGAATTACCTGCCGTTACTGTACCATTTTTTAAAAATGCGGGCTTTGTTCTTTTAATGATTCGTTCATAATTCATTTCTGGCTTTATAGATTCATCTAATAATCCATTAAAAGAAAATATTTCATCATGTATATATCCTTTTTCTAACGCTTGCAGTGTCCGCTTATAACTAAGACAAGCGTACTCGTCTTGCATTTCTCTCGTTATGTTATAACGCCCCGCAACATATTCAGCCGCTACTCCCATGTCAGGATCACCAATTATTTCAGGTGAAAATCGTGCTCTTTTTTGAAAAGGTGACGTACTTGTACTCTCTACTCCCCCGGCGATATAGCACTTACCTGCCCCGCCTTGAATGAGATGACACGCAGTTCGAATTGCTTCTAAACCAGCACCACATTGCCGATCAATCGTTACACCAGGAATATGATAGCCAAGTCCCGCCTCTAAAGCAGATAGTCTCGCAACATTCCCTCCTGGCCCAACAACATTACCTAATATGACATCATCTATTTCCCTCTCAATCCCTTTACTTAAAAACGTAAGAAGCGGCGTTGCTAATTGCTGAACTTCATACTCTTTTAATATCCCATTCTTCTTACCGATAGGTGTTCTTTTCGCCTCTACAATAACTGCCTTATTCATATGTTTTCTCCCGGTTTTCAATCATACTTTTTGCTTCCATACGAGCGATTTTCCCACTATTTGTATAAGGTATTCCATCTACAAAATGCCATTCTTTCGGTATTTTAAACGAGGATAATCGTTGTAAGCAAAAACTCTTTAATTGTTGTTTCGTAGCACTTCCTTTTACGATCGCGACGGGCTTTTCACCCCAGTAACTATCTTTCACACCAATTACAACTATTTCATCAACAGCTGGGTGTTCATGTAATACACTTTCTATTTCTTCTGGATAAATATTGATTCCTCCAAATAAAATCATATTCTTCTCTCTACCAACAATATATATAAAGCCTTCTTCATCTTCATAGCCTACATCTCGCACTGTCATCCAGCCATCTGCATTCAACTCCCGTGTTAAAATCCCATCTATTATGTATCCCATAAAAAACTGATCACTTTTCACATAAACAGTTCCTATTTCACCTTTTTGTACTTCTTCGCCTACTTCATTACATATTCGAACTTGCACATTATGACAAGGTTTTCCTACTGAATTTGGCCTTCTTTCGCTTTCTGCATCGACTAGTGCTGTTACAAAACTTAACTCTGATGCACCATAAAATTCATATCTTTTCGCATAAGGAAATATATTCTTTATTTTTTCTTTCGCTTCAGCTTCCCATTTCGCTCCTGATGAAATAATTTTCATTTTATTTTCTATTAATCTATTTTCTTTATATAAAGATTCAAGCATTGTCGGAACTATATACATAACTGATATATTTTCAGTTTCTAACTTATCTAATACTTGATTCGGAATGAACTTTCTCATAATGTGCACCGTTTGTCCTACATATAATGCACTTATTGCCCCGTATAAGAAAAGAGAATGAACGAGCGTCCCAGCTATTAAAATCGAATCCTCCATTTTCATATGAAAGTCATGTACATTACAATCAAAACTATGAACCCACGATTGCTGTGCACGTAAAAATGCTTTTGCTTTTCCAGTTGATCCTGATGTAAATCCCATATAAAAGGGAGCATTTTGTAAACTTTCTACAGTGGAATGTGTAGGAAGATATTTCTCTATCATTCTTTTCCACTCATCAATTTCAATTACTCTTCCTTCTTCATGCAATAAATCATTTACCTTATATCGTTCTGTCACAATCATATCCGGATTACTGATTTCAATTCTTTCTCTGAGCTCATCTTGTTTCCACTTTATATCTAACGGAACACAAACCCACCCGGCCATAGCGGCACCAGAAAATAGTTGTAAAAACTCTATACGATTTTCTAATAGGATTGCTATCGTTTTATTCTTCGATTTTTTTTCATTTAACCAGCTTGCTACTTTACAAACTGATTCGAACCACTCTTTATATGTTAAAACTCTATCATTTTCCTTTATCGCTATTTTATTTGGTTGTAAAGAAGCATGCTTTTTGTATTCTTTTGTAACACTCATATGAGACGTCCTTTCTTTACAAAAATAATAAAAAGAAACACGCAATGTACGTGTTTCTTCCCTTTATCATCCCACATTTGTATATTTTCCATTCTTTAAAGCGGGCGTAATAATATGTTTCAATGAACGATGTAATTTTGTTACGAGAACTGCCGCAATAATTGCTTTTATACAATCCCCTGGTAAAAACACAGCACTCACTTTCATTGTCTCCCATACAGAAACATCCATTAAGAATGCTTGTACAGTAATACCAAATACATAAACTACGAAAATACCACCAATTATATTAATACATAATACTTTTATAATAGAAACTTCACGTAAACGCTCAATTAAATAACCAATAACAAACGCCCCAATGATGTAACCAAGTAAATATCCTGCACTTGGTCCAAGAAATACACCAAGGCCACCGCGTCCACCAGCAAGTAATGGTGCTCCAACTCCTACAATAAGTAAGAAAATAAGCTGACTTAACGCACCAAGACGTGATCCTAACAATCCACCAGCAAGCATAACACCAAGTGATTGTAATGTAATTGGAACTGGTGTAATAGCAAGAGCAATTGGAGGTATTAACCCTAACACTCCCATAATAGAACTAAATAAAGCGACGAAAACTAAGTTTTTTGTATTCATATTTGCTTCTCCTATTTGTAAACTTAAAAAACTTTTCGGGTAACATATTATAGGAGTTATATTATCTTTCTATTTAGTCTTTGTCAACTTATTTTAAATATAGGTTTACAAATATTTTTTCAATTATTTCTCTTTATGCAAATGCTCAAGTTCTTTCCGAAGCGCCTGTTTTAAAAACTTCCCAACAGATGTTTTCGGTATTTCTTCCATAAATACAATATCGTCTGGTAACCACCACTTCGCAAACTGTGGTTTTAAAAACTCATATATTTCTTCTTTTGTTACTGTACTATTTTTCTTTTGAACGACGCAGGCAATTGGTCGCTCTTGCCACTGCGGATGAGGAACCGCAACGACAGCTGCTTCAAATATAGCATCATGTGCCATTAATGCATTTTCAAGATCAACTGAAGAAATCCACTCACCTCCGCTTTTAATAACATCTTTCGTACGGTCAACAATTTTCACGCAGCCTTCCTCATCAACTGTAACAACATCACCAGTATATAACCAACCGTCTCGGAATCCTTCGACAGTACGATCATCGTTATAATAGCTTTCAGCGATCCAAGGTGCTCGTAAACATAACTCTCCCATCTCAGTACCATCCCACTTCACTTCACCGTTTGTACCGACTACTTTCATCTCGACACCAGGGACAAGATATCCTTGTTTTGAGCGGATTTCTAATTGCTCTTCATATGATAATTCTGTTTCATAACTTTTTAAACGTGCAAGTGTTACGAGTGGGCTTGTTTCAGTCATACCATATGCATGTACGAAAGGAACATTATATTTTTGTTCAAATGCTTTAATAACGCTTTTCGGTGCAGCAGCACCACCGCATAATATTCTCGTTATACTAGATAAATCGTAACTATTATTTTCTAATTCTTGTAATACACCGAGCCAAATTGTCGGCACACCTGCTGCTATCGTTACTTTTTCAGCTTGAATCATCTCTAATAAAATTTTTGGAGTAAACATTGGTCCTGGCAGAACTTGTTTAGTTCCAAACCAAGTAGCTGCAAAAGGAAGCCCCCAAGCGTTCACATGGAACATCGGTACAATTGCCATCGCCGCATCACTTTCCGATAAAGCAGCTGTATCCGCTAAGCCGAGTGCCATACAGTGTAATACAGTACTACGATGCGTATATACAACACCTTTTGGGTTTCCTGTAGTCGCTGACGTATAACACATACCAGCAGGTGTATTTTCATCAATATCTTTTACAAATTGGAAAGTTGGATCGCCTTCTTCTAATAGCTTTTCATAATGATATACAGGTTCTAGCGTAGTATTGGGAAGTTCATCTTTATCAGTCATAATAATGTAGGCTTGTACAGTTGATAATTGTGATTGAATATTTTCAACGAGTGGTACGAGATCTTCATCAATAAGTAGAATGCGATCTTCTGCATGTTGAATAATGTATGAAATATGTTGAGGAGATAAACGAATATTAATTGTGTGTAAAACGGAAGCAATACCAGGAATAGCAAAATATGCTTCCACATGTCGATGATGATTCCACGCTAACGTTCCTATACGCTCGCCTTCTTTAACTCCTAATTTTTTTAACGAACTAGAAAGCCTTCTCGTCCTTTCACCTAACTGCTTATACGTTAATGTCGTAACTGTATCATGTGTCCGTGAAACAATTTCTTTCTTTGAAAACAGTTTTTCTGCTCTTTCCATCATAGAACTAATTGTTAGCGGTACATTCATCATCATATGGTTTTATCCCCCTTTAAAGCGTTTTCATTTTTTCGTTTATTATAACAGACTTCTGTAAATAATTACGACATTTTTCTGTATTTTCTGAATTATTTCTTTGGAAATAATTCAGAAAATACTATGAGAAAATATACTAAAATTCCTTCTTACGATATATAAATACCGAAATAAAAAAAGAAAAGGTATATATGATAACGCCAAATATTATATATAGAATTGAAACGTATACAGATTCATTTAAATTTGATATAGGAAATTGTTCTATTAGATACCCAATTACACTTTGTAATCCAAAATAAATAACAAGCCCCCCGCATGCGCCTCCAATTGTAATAGCATCAGATTTTTCTGCTCCAAAAACATAGAGAAGTGGATAGGCTATTGCTCCGGCATTAAGAATGATGAAAGTCCCTAAAGAAACACTCTTAAATATACCATCATCAATTGGTGTGCCTGAAACTAAACCATATACATAAAATATGCCATATGATAATAAAGTGCCAATAATTACAACTAAAAAATAGAAAAAGTAGTGGCTTTCCACAATATTACTTCTAGTAACTGGTAAAGTAAGTACATACTTTTCATAACCTGACTTACTCTCATATTTAATAACTTCAAGTGCAGGAATTGCAGCAAATAAGATAATGAACGTAGCGATTAAACGGTACATTGAAGCATCACCAAAATAAAAAACGAATCCGGCTCCCAATATCGCTATTCCCATGAACATAAAGAAAGTTCGATACACTAGGTAATAGTTTGTCAATAATAAACCTCTCATTTATTTTTCACTCCTCGTTAATAAGACACTCATTTCTTCTATTGAGATGGTTCTATGAGCAATACCACTTGGTAATTTATGTACATCTGATACGAGTACATTGAAATAAGAACCATGGCTCCTTCTGGCTACAACTATATCTTTGTTAATTAAAGCTAGTTGTTCCTCATCAACATCTACAATGGAGTAACTTTTCAAAACTTTATCCTTTTCCTCGTTCAATAAAATCTCTCCATCTTTCACAATGATAAGATGGCTGGCTATTTTTTCTACATCACTCATAATATGAGAAGAAAGTAATATACCACCATTACTTTTGCTCACAAAACTTTTTAATTCCTCTAACACGCCCTCCCTAGATGAAGGATCAAGCCCCCCGGTCGCTTCATCTAGGATTAATAATTCGGCATTATGAGACAGCGCAACAGCTATAGTTAGTTTCATTGACATCCCACGCGAGAATTTACCTACTTTCTCATTAGTAGGTAAAGAGAAAGTATTAACTAATCTATAAAAATTATCTTGGTCCCAAGATTCAAACATCTTTTCAAAAACCTTATGTAGTTGCTTTATTGTAAGATGAGCCGGTAGATTCATAGCATCAAATACGACTCCTATCTTTTCCTTAATCTTAATATCTTTATTTATATTTTCTTCACCGAATATTTTTACTGTACCGCTATCTTTAGAAATTAATTCTAGTACTGTTTTAAAGGTTGTTGATTTCCCTGCTCCATTATCACCAATGAACCCAACGATTGACCCAGACGGTACATTGAAGGAAACATCTCTTAAAACAACTTTGTTTCCAAATGATTTACTTAAATTTTCAATTTCTAAAAGATTTGACATTATTACACTCCTATCTTAACTTTTAATAAAAATATGTTTTCTCCTATTACAAATTATCCACTTTTTCTCTCATTTTCTTTTTCAGTTTAAAAATAAGACGATTACTATATTCTTTATTTTCTACTAAAATTCGATACGCCTCTAATACTCCTAACACACGAACAAAAAGATAAACTCCGATAGCAATAAGTACAACACAATAAGGGTGATACTGTACTAATTCTCCTGAAGTGATATGCTTTTTCTCAAATAAAAAAGGTAGCGCTCCTGCTGCTATAAAACAAAATCCAACGATTATTACTACAGCATACTTCTTCTTAATAGTCACATATCTTTTGGTCAATTCTTTTAGAAAGTTTTGATCAAATAGTAGTTCTTCCTTTTTCAATACATTGTATCGACTCTCTTCTATCGTTACAGGTGCCATCATTGCTCCAATCCCAAGCACCGCAATGATAATGACAAGAAACGTAGACATTGTTGCATTTTCTTTAAATAACAAGTACGGTATTGTAGATAAAATAAGCAAACTAAACCCTAACGCAATATATTTAGAAATTTTTTGCCCATACACTACATACCCTTCCGCCATTTCCTTACTTACATAATAACCATTTTCCTTTTCGTTACTTTGCTCAGCAGTTTCTTTTAATAAATAGTCAAGTGATACTTCAAATACATTTCCAATCATTATTAACTTTTCAGTTTCAGGAAAACCTTGACCGTTTTCCCATTTACTAACCGCTTGCCTTGTTGTGTTTAATTTCTCGGCTAATGCTTCTTGAGAAAGACCCTTTTCTTTTCTTAATTTAAAAAGCTTCTCACCAAATCCCATATGTGTGTCCCCCTTCGTTTTCTTAACTAAATTGTATGTAAACATTGCCCTTATCTCTATCTTCCTGCGGTTGCAATTTGTCAACTTACGGTTGCAATTGTGTTATATAGCGGTTTTCATATACGATTTAGCTATTTTTCTTCTATGATTATGTCGTTAATAAACCACCCTCTCTTAATAACCAATTATAACAATTAAAGGTAATTATTGTTATAAAAAAAATCAAAAAACTCCTTTATTCATTTAAAGGAGTTTTAAATATGAAATATTCCAAGAGGAGCTGTTTTTTCTTCCTCCTATTGCCTCACAATTTCTTCTATATATTTTTATGTGTCATATAACGAACTATGTACAGTATATGTTTTCATCTCTTTACCTGAGGCATACTCATATATATGTAAAATATTACTCTTATTAACTACCCCAATAAAACCACTACTCAATAATCATAACGGCTTCTGCTTAAACTTTTCATAATGTCGTACTTTTAATAAAAGAATATTCCCGCAATCTGTACAAATATAAGCATCCACCGGTGAAGATGTGAACATCGTTTCCTTTTTCCGTATTTGTGCATATCCGACAAACTCACCTTCTCCTATGTTTTGAGAACCACAATTAGAGCATGTCTGCACGGCTTTTTGTTTCATGAGAGCACCACCTTTAATCTGTTTCCACTCCCTTCGACAGTTCACTTCCATTTCCCTTCCAAAAAACCTCTTATTCTCTCACATTTCAACAGGAATCTCAAAACAAAAATCGTATATGTACTATGAAATATATTTATTAACGGAGGAATTTTATGACTACTATTATGACACTCGATATAGCAACAGAAATTGAAAATGCAGAAATTGATATGCTCTCTTCTAGATTAGAAAGACTACAAACAATGAGCGGAAACCCAATGCAAGTGCAAATGAAAAAATTCGGTAGTGCCATTGCCTTTTCATCAAAAATAATTGCTGGTCCTGCTTTTAATACGGTAAAAGGTATTACAAATGCAGATGCGATTGATGCAATCATTTCTTATTATGAATCACTACAAATCCCTTGTCGTTTTGAAATTACCCCAGCACAAGGTACAACTGAATTATTTCAATACTTATCTCAAAAAGGGTTTTATCAATCTAGCTTCCATACCGCTTTATTTAATAAACCGAAAGAAGATTCATCCCTTCTTCCTTCTAACATTTCAGTACGCAAACTAAAAGAAAATGAATTTGATATTTTTGCAGACATATATGTACGTGGATTTAATATGCCATCCTTTACAAAAGATAGCGTGCGCCAAAATAATGAAATTCTTTACAATGAACCAGGATGGTATTTTTTCATAGCTGAAGTTCAAAATACTCCTGCAGGCATTGGTGTCCTGTACATAAATAATGGGATTGCTTCATTAGCTGCTTCTGCTACTTTGCCAGAATTTCAGCGTAAAGGCTGTCATACTGCATTAATTCAAAAACGAATAGAAAAAGCTATAGCGACAAACTGTCATTTAATAGTTGGACAAGCTCGTTTTGGTAGTGGCAGTCAAAATAACATGGAACGTGCCCATATGAAAATTGCTTATACAAAATCAATATGGACTGCAAAAGACATATTATAATTTACTTTCTTTCTCCTTCCGTTACATTTTTAAACATTTTATGACAATTCCTTTTCTATCCTATTAATCATTTGAATATTCAAACTAGATTTGTTACGCTATTACTAGATACATCATTCAACTTGCACTATGAAAAGAGAATTCTAATCAAACTACAAGGAGGAGAAATGTATGACTAAGCATGAACACGGTTTAAAAGAAAAAGTAGAAGGTGCCATTGATAAGGTAAAAGGTGAAGTAAAAGAAGTTGTTGGGAAAGTAACTGACAATAAGAAATTACAAGCTGAAGGAAAATGGGATAAGGTGAAAGGCACTGCTAAAGATACAGTTGGTAATGTGAAAGAAAAAGCACATGAATATAAGGAACATAAATAATAAAAAACACGTGAGATGAATTTTCATCTCACGTGTTTTTATTTTACTTTATATACATAATGAACCAAATAACATATGATATATTTTTATTTCTCTATACTCTTTGTAAGCGGTTCTTTAAAAGCATTTCTATTCCATACAACAAAAACAATAAGAGAAATAATAAAGAATACAACAAGACATATACCCAGATAATCAAAATTAACTACCTGTATGAGATTCCAAAACGGTCCCTGTAAATTATAGCTTTCAATAAGCAAAGATAATAGTTGATATCCCCCTATTAAAAAAGCCGTAATAACAGATATTGAGGTAATTAATACATTATATGAATTTCTTATTCGACTATTTTCCATTGCCCACTTATAATTCGTATTCATGAATGTACTATCTAATGTATCCATCAATGACATTCCTGCAGCAAACAAAATGGGGAAAGCAAATATACTTACAAGTGGAATAGATTGACTTGTTGCAGTTACTGTAGAAAGAGCAATTAATCCAATTTCACTCGCTGTATCAAAACCAAGTCCAAATAAAAAACCAATCATATACAATTGCTTCTGACTATCAATAAACGTAAATAAGCGCTGTGTGAAACGGTATATAAACCCTAAATTTTCTGGCTGTTTGTCCTCGTGGCTTCGCAACACTTTAATAAGGTACAACAGATTGGTAAGACCGATAATGATAAGGAATGTACTAGAAACGATTGTACCGATAATACCGCCTATAGTTGAAAAGCTCTCCATTCCATGTTTTGCTGTTTTTCCAATTAAAGCAATTAATACAATCATCACAAATACTACCGTAGAGTGTCCTAATGAGAAGTAAAATCCCACCCCCTGTGAGTTTTTACCTTTTTCAATTAATTTCCGAACAGTATTATCAATTGCGACAATATGATCACTATCAAACGCATGACGCAATCCTAAAGAATATGCAATAATAGCCATTCCGATTATGCTATTACCGTTATACAGTGCCGGTAATAATAAGAAAATTCCAAGCACATGAAGAAATATAATAATAACAAAAAAGTTAGTTGCCTTTTTCAGTTCACTTTTCCACATAGTTACTAACCCTTTCTACTTTAAATTGAATACTCTTGAAAAAGAAAAGTGCCATAATAAAAACTACAATCGTTATAATAGTCGCTAAAATAATTACAAAATTATTTAACACGCCGGTATGATTTGTAAGTGTTAACAGAGCTGGTACTGTTGCAGTAATCCAAGATTCAACGAAGCAAACAATACCTACATAAATATGAATCTTCTTTTTCAATCCATCTTGTAGGAAAAATAAAAACCAAAGGAATGCCCAAAAGAACCAAATTATTGTACTTTGCAGACTACCACTCTCATGTAATTGATTCACAATTCCCATAACCGTTGCAATGATAGCAACCCAAAGAGAATAGTAACCTACACCTGAAGAATCAAGTTTTAATATATTCGTAAGACCAACATATAAATAAGTAAAACCAAATAAAAAAATCGTTCCATTAGATAGGATAGTCCACTCATCGGATTGACTTCCTGTAAATAATAAATATAATGGTGTCAAAGTTTGTAATGCCCCTACAAATAAATTGAAGCACCCTACACTTTTGCTATCAATGAGTTTAAAAGCTGCTAGTGAATTCATAAATAGAACTGCACCGACAAACAATAATCCCACATTAGTCATAGTATCCCCTTCTCCTACTTAATATTTTCGATAGGATGTTAATTCTTCATGTAGACAATTCTCTCTAACAAAACGATGACACTGAAAAAATATAGACTCCATATCTTCTGTATTATGACTAAGTATGCGTATGACAAAGCCTTTACATGGTGTAGAAGATATTCCAATTTTCATATTGTTAGTGTTAGAAAGCGATGTTTTCAATGCTGCAATTAAATCATTTGTAATGTTCTCATTAATAACTATAAAAGTACCATAATGGGAATATTGATTTAATATTCCCATTTGATCTAACGACTCTTTGAAAGGGTTTAGCAATAGATGATCGTATACTACAAGTTTATTTTCCATATATATTTTTGTTAATGAATCAAAATATTGGTATGTGAACTTCTCCATATTTGGCGACCAACCAGGCGTAACTGAATCACATAGAATCAATGTAGAATTATTTTGCATATATATATTTGTTTTTTGCTTATATGCTGCATCCTTGTACATAATTAACGGGTCTGGTAAATACTCCATAACAGCATTCTCACCAATATAAACATTTAATTTTTGCAAAGCATAACTATTTGGAGTCTTGTAAACTTTCGTTGCTGACTGGCTTGTTATATATGTTTTCGCATCTTTACGAACATTTATATTTATAGAATAGAAATCTCCTTTTAAATAGCCTCCACCAGAATTCATAATATAGTAATATGCTCTACCATACTCATCCAAATATATTGGCTGCGTTACTTTTAAGGCATCTTTATGATAAACCTTAATAGGTACGGTTTTATGTCTCTTTTCCATCACATCAATGTTTAAAACACCTGTAGGGGATTTCATTTTTTCAGTCCTTCTAACATAATGTTTTGTCTCATCCAATTTATTAATTCTTGTAAGCCTTCCTCATCCTTTAAATTTGTAAAAAAGTATGGTTTATTATGTCGGTAATTTTTCGTATCCTGCTCCATAACTCCAAGATCAGCTCCTACATAAGGTGCCAAATCCGTTTTATTAATTACAAATACATCAGATTTGATCATCCCTTGTCCACCTTTACGCGGAATCTTTTCTCCCTGTGCCACATCAATAATATAAATTGAAAAATCCACTAGCTCCGGACTAAATGTGGCAGCTAAATTATCCCCCCCACTTTCAATAAAAATAACATCTAAATTATTATGTCTAATCATGAGTTCTTCAATTGCTTCAAAATTCATAGAAGCGTCCTCTCGAATTGCTGTATGCGGGCACCCTCCTGTCTCTACACCAATAATTCTATCTTCTGGTAAAACACCTGTTTTCAATAAAATCTTTGCATCTTCTTTCGTATAAATATCGTTTGTAATTGCTGCAATTTCATAATCTGTATTTAGATGTTTTGTTAACTTTTCAACTAACATGGTTTTCCCAGCACCTACCGGACCACCGATACCAATTTTAATAGGCTTTATCATTTTATTCTTCCTCCCTATGACATGAAGACCCTTACATTTACATCTTCATGTTGCATTTGATTTATTTCGAATTCAGGATCATTCAATCCAAAATCCTCTAATGAAAGTATTTGAATTCTATCAATAGATTCGCAGATCAATTCATGGCATTCTTGTAATAGTTTTTGACCATCTGTTTGTCCAAGAGGAATGGCTCTCACACCGTTTTGAATTATACTTCCAACACTTGAGTATAAGAAAACTAAGAGCGTTTCTTCTATTGTCATTTTCAATTCCGCCCCTAATATTCCGTATACGATACTCGGATGACCTTGTAATTTATTACCCATAATATTTTCTTTATATATATTTAAATTTACAAACGAGAACAATTCAGACAATAATTTAGAAGTACTTTTACTAATCATTCTATTTGCTTTTCTACATTCAAAAGGCAATGTTTGTGCTGTTATTAAATCATCTAAAAATGTAATTTGTTCTCCCTCATTATTCTGAATGGCTTCGTAAGTATATTTGCAAATTAAGCCGTCCGTGTATGTTAATTGGACTTTTACATATCGATTAACCCATTTGAAAAATTCGGCTTTATTTGTAACTTGTCCCTCTTGAATAAACGTTTCTAATCCAAAAGAGTGACTAAAACTTCCTGTTGGGAAGTTCGAATCACTAATTTGGAGTAGGTTAAGTAGGTTAAATATGTTTGTGCGAAGCATGCTTGAACGGTTTTGGTAATACTCTATTTTCTTTTTGATAAGGAACACCTTCCTTTTTAAGTAAATCTTCTACTAAGTAGTCGTTCGCTAAAATCATGCACCCTTCATCGAATTGTGCTGGTAAATGTCTATTCCCTAAGTTATGAGCAATAATTCCCATTTCTTTTATTGATGTTGGAGTAATTACAATTACCTCTTCTGGTAATACTTCAATATATACAATTCGATTTTCATCTTCATATAAAATATCACCATTCTTTAATGTTTCTCCACTATCTAAAGACACCCCAATTTCAAAACCAGATTCTGAATACAATTTCTGAACTCTCTTCAGTAAAAGATCACTAGAAATCAATATTTTATCAAGATGTTTTTTTGTATTTGAAAAATCATTCATATTGCATACGTTGTTATTAATTTTTTCAATAATCATTTTATCTCCCCCGTTATATCAAAATAAAAAATATCTTTGAGCCATAGGCAATACATCTACTGCTTCACACGTGATTACTTGTCCATCAACTTTAACTTCATATGTCTGTGGATCTACTTCAATTTCTGGTGTTGCATTATTCAGCTTCATATCTTGCTTAGAAATCTCTCTCGTATTTTTAACAGGTAATACAACTTTATCTAAACCTAATTTTTCTTTAATATTATTCTCATAGGCTACTTTCGATACAAATGTAATCGAACTTGACTGTACTGCTTTTCCATATGCACCAAACATCTTTTTTTCATAATATGGTTGTGGGGTAGGAATCGAAGCATTCTCGTCTCCCATTAATGCCATCACTACCATCCCGTTTTTCAAAACCATATCTGGCTTAACACCGAAAAATTGTGGATCCCATATTACAAGGTCTGCATACTTTCCTACTTCAATAGAGCCAACATATTCTGAAATCCCGTGTGTAATAGCTGGATTAATTGTATACTTCGCTATATAGCGTTGAATTCTATTATTATCGTTATATTCTTTATCTCCCTCTAAACTACCAATCTGCTTTTTCATTTTATCGGCGGTTTGCCAATTGCGAATAATGACCTCCCCAACCCTTCCCATCGCCTGTGAGTCAGAGCTAATCATGCTGAAAACCCCTAGATCTTGCAAAATATCCTCTGCCGCAATTGTTTCTTTTCGAATTCTTGAATCTGCAAACATTACATCTTCCGGAATATTCGCTTTCAAATGATGACATACCATGAGCATATCTAAATGTTCATCCAGCGTATTCACTGTATATGGCAAGGTCGGGTTCGTTGATGATGGTAAAATATTATTCAGCGCAGCAATCTTTATAATATCTGGTGCATGCCCACCTCCAGCTCCTTCAGTGTGGTACGTATGAATAACACGATTATCAATAGCTTTTATCGTTTCTTCCACAAACCCACATTCGTTTAACGTATCCGTATGAATAGCGACTTGAATATCATATTTATCAGCAATCTGTAACGAGTGATTAATTGCTGACGAAGTTGCTCCCCAATCTTCATGGATTTTCAATCCGATAGCCCCTGCAAATATTTGTTCTTCCAGGGCAGGTAAACTTGAACTATTTCCTTTCCCTAAAAATCCAAGATTTATAGGAAAAGCTTCTGCTGCTTCTAGCATTTTTCTTAAATTCCAAGATCCAGGTGTTATTGTAGTTGCCTTAGTCCCTTCTGCCGGTCCTGTTCCCCCACCAATTAAAGTTGTTATGCCTGAAGCCAATGCCGTATCAATTTGTTGTGGTGATATGAAATGCACATGTGTATCAATACCTCCAGCTGTAACGATTTTCCGCTCACCAGAAATTACTTCCGTTGATGTTCCAATGATGATATCAATATTATCCATAACTGAAGGATTACCACTCTTACCAATTGCTGAAATCTTTCCGTCTTTTATACCAATATCCGCTTTATATACTCCTGTATAATCAATAATAATCGCATTCGTAATAACAACATCCACAACCCCCTGTTCTCTTGTAAGTTGTGAATTTTGTCCCATACCATCCCTAATTGATTTTCCTCCACCAAAGACAGCTTCATCACCATATACAGTAGAATTTCGATCAATGTGTGCAAATAATTGTGTATCCGCTAAACGAATAGAATCTCCTGTAGTTGGACCATATAAATCAGCATATTGTCTACGTGACATCTTAAAACTCATGCTATCTCCCTCTTTTTGTGTAAGATTGAATATCGCCATCCACTTTATTTTTAAACCCATATACTTCTTGTTCCCCTGAATATGGAACTAATTCAATCGTTTTTTCATCTCCAGGCTCAAATCTTACCGCTGTACCTGCTGGAATATTTAAATGTTGTCCAATTGCTACACTGCGATTGAATTTTAACGCCTCATTCACTTCATAAAAGTGGTAATGAGATCCAATTTGAATGGGTCTATCTCCCTGATTTATCACTTTGACTTTCATTGCTTTTTTATTTCCATTACATACTATGTCTTCTTTCGCAAGGATATATTGCCCTGGAATCATAACATTCACTTCCTTTAATGAATTGGTTGATGAATAGTTACTAATTTTGTTCCATCAGGAAAAGTTGCCTCAACTTGAATATCTGATATCATGTCTGCAATACCATCCATAACATCTTCAGCACTTAAAATGTTTTTTCCAAGCTCCATTAATTCCGCTACATTTTTACCATCTCTTGCTCCTTCCAAAATTTCATACGTAATAATAGCGATACTTTCTGGATAGTTTAACTTAAGTCCCCTCTCCTTTCGTCGATAAGCTAAATCAGCCGCAACAACTACTAACAGTTTATCAATTTCTCTTGGCGTTAATCTCATTACAATCTTCCTTTCTGAAGTATTTTAAAACTAAGAATATTCTAAAAATAAAAGGTGTATTTTCAATGTCCTTTCCGTGTTTTCTCCATGTTTTTTTGCTATCACTCAAATAAAAAAAGAGCCCCTCGGCTCTTTTTTTATTTTCCTTCATTCTTCTCTAGCACATATAAATCTTCTTCGATATTCGTTAATTTCTCACTTACAAGCTTTCTTGCATCTCCAATTGCTTGATTGTATGCAAATGGTCCAACTAATTTAATCATTTCTTCTATTAAACGCTCTGCTTGGAAACGTCCAATTTCATCTAAATCTTCTTCCATGAAAAATTGCTGAATTTGCGCTACAAGCTCTTCTTTTTTATCATTTGGTATTTTTATATTCATCATCGTTGTTACTCCTCTATATTTAAGATAATATCTTCCTTAACTCTACCATAGAAAAACGATTACCAGGACAGCTTTTTGTAACTCCTTCTAACTCTCTATGACCGAGTATATTTTCTTTCTTTATAGCAAATTGTTTCATAAACATTTTGCATAAAGAATATAATGCATTCACTTGTGCAGGAGTAGGATCGTATTTATCGAAATTTCCCGTCATACATATTCCAATTGTATGACGGTTATGATCTTTCGCGTGCGCACCAATATGTAAACCTCGCCCTTCCACTACAGTTCCGTCCTTTTCGATAAAATAGTTGTAACCAATCCCGCTCCACCCTCTTACAGTTTGATGAAATTCATGCGTTTTATACACGTCCCATCCATCTTCAGCTGTATGGTGGATAATCAGTTGATTTACTTTTTCTAAAGGAACTAATTCATCTTGAAATGTTAGATTGACATATTTAATTTCCATTTAAACTGCCTCCTCTTAAAAATCAATCATAATAATCGTTTTATCATCTGACCTTATTCTCTTTTCCACTTCTAGCTCTTCAATGATTGCTACATATTCGTTTATACTATTCTTTCTTATATATGCAACAGTTTGTTCTAGTGGCCAATCTGGGTGGAATAACCCGTCTGAACAAATAAAAATCCCACTCACTTCATCTATATGTAATTCACCATGTTGTAAATAATGTATCGCTTCTTTCATTCCATTTGCAACTGAATAACCATTTGGCATATTTGCAAGATAACGATTGTATTTTAACTGTTCTCGCACATCTTGAAAAACATATTCTTCTGGTACAGATAACCCTTTTTTACGATCCTCTTCCCTCTTCCTTTTTGCTCGTTTACTAATTCCTTCAACTGTGTCTTTCGTTAATACTTGCATCGTTCCATTTTGAAAAGTTGCGACAATCATACAATCCCCAAGCTGCGCATATTCAATTGTCTCACCATCTATTTGAACTGCCGCAATACATGTACACCACAAATGCTCTTTCTTTCTCGTATCTACTTTATATTCCAACATTTTGCTTTGCAATGCTTCATTTGCTTTTGCAACTGCAAATCGTAAACTATGATTCTCTCGTAATGAAGTAAAATAACTTGCAAATAAATGCGAAGCGATGTATGCTCCATTATGTCCCTTTTCATCCTGAAACGGAACGAGGGGTGTTGCACCATCACACACACCATACATCCTTTTATTCTCATTACAAAAATAAGAATCCTCACATTCTTGCTTCAACGGGCTTTTCTGTTGATATGTTTTTATCTTCAAAACTGTATCCCCTTTCAAACGATAAAATACTCAAATTCTTTTGATTAATCTAATTTACCTAAATAAACTGTTTTTACCCAAAACTTTCAATATCATATATAATCTTGAAATAATATGAATTTTTCAGTGAAGGACGGGAAAGAAATGGTCAGATTCCTTGGTGTTATTATCGGTTCTATTATTATTGCGGTTGCCTTTAATCTTTTCCTTATCCCCCACAAAATTTTAAGTAGTGGAATTGGCGGAATTGCTATTATTTTAGGGATTGTAACCCCTGTAAACACAGGCATTATTAACTTTGTATTA
Source organism: Bacillus sp. ok061 (assembly GCF_900108285.1). Lineage (NCBI taxonomy): Bacteria > Bacillati > Bacillota > Bacilli > Caryophanales > Bacillaceae > Bacillus > Bacillus sp. ok061. The sequence continues at coordinate 27,707 of NZ_FNUW01000044.1, forward strand.
AACTTACCTATCCTTATTTTAGGGTACATAGGTCTTGGAAAAAAAGTAATTTTTAACACAGTTGTCTCTGTAGTTGTATTATCTGTTGCATTATACTACGTTCCAGTAAAAGTCGTAGCAACAGATCCATTGTTATCTTCTATCTTCGGAGGTGTCATCGCCGGAGCTGGTATTGGTCTTGTTTTTAACTGTAATGGATCCACTGGTGGATTTGATATTATCGGTATGCTTTTATCCCGTAAGCGAGACATTAAACTTGGCGGATTCCTTATTGTTTTAAATACAGTCGTTGTAATAATCGCAGGATTCTTCTTCACCTGGGATGTTGCACTTACAAGCTTACTTTCAATTTATGTAACTGGTAAAGTAATTGATGCTGTTCATACAAAACATCGTAAAGTTACACTTATGATTGTAACAAATGAAGCAGAAAAAATGAAAAAACAACTTCTTTCAACTGTTGTACGTGGAATAACGTTACTTGATGGCGAAGGTGCTTATTCAAGCGAGAAAAAGCGTGTACTTATGACGGTCGTTTCTCGTGAAGAATTAGCAAGTATGAAACTAACAATTTCTGAAATCGACCCGAATGCATTCGTGAATATTACAGAAACTGTAGAAGTGTTAGGACTTTTCAGAAGAAGTTAAAGACTAGGTGGGAATCCACCTAGTCTTTATTTTGAATAAACTCAATTCGGTTTCCAAATGGATCTGACACGTAAAATCGAATTACATCTGGCCGTGCATAATCATCAATCACTTTAACACCTTGCTCTATAAGTGTTTGCTTAAATTCATTAATTTCATTCACATAAAAAGCTGGATGAGCCTTTTTATGTGGTGTAAAGTTCCGCTCGACACCAATATGGATTTCTTGATTTCCACATTTAAACCAACATCCACCTCGTTTTTCCAACTCTTCTGGCTTTGGAATTTCTTCCATACCAATCGTATTCCCATAAAAATCACGCGCCTCTTCTTCACACCCTACAGGTGCAGCTACTTGCACGTGATCAATCCCTCTAATATAATTTTTCATGTTCCATCCCCTCCTCTACCCTTATGTTATAACGAAAGCATTTCAATGTAACTTACAAAGAAATAATAAAACGATATAAGCTTCTCTTATTACTGCATTATATGTTTTTAGTAAAAAAAGAAAATAAATTCAATTCTGTAACTTTATTTTTTATAGAAATATAGGTTATACCTATATTATAGTTATGAATAGACAAATCTTTTTAGATGCTATTTGTACGGAGGAACTATTATGAGTCGTAAAAAATATTCACCAACTCAAAAAAAACGTCATCCGAACATTTCTAGACGTTTACGAAACCATATACAAGATCGTTCATTAACAGAAATGTACGCATCTCTGTTCGAACACAATCCTGATAGTATTATTTCATTAAATTTAGAAGGAGTTATCCTACATATAAATCCTTCTGCCGAAAGAATATTAGGTTACACTTCTTTAGAATTAGAACAGAAAAATATTACCTCTATTTTAGAAGCCCATATTTCTGAGCAAGTATTACAAAATATAAAGAATACTGAAGCGGATAATCAACAAGAATATATCTTATCTATTTATCATAAAAATGGATTCTTATTAGATGTTGTGACAAAACTAGTTCCTATTTTTGTTCAAAATCGTCTTACTGGCGTATATGCTATTATGAAGCCGCTTGAAAAATCAGAAAGAATTGAGAATATGCTAAAAGAAAGTGAGAAGAGATTACGTACATTAGTAAACTCCATGCCTGCGTTTGTTATATTTAAAGATCATGAAGGGCGCTGGCTTGAGGCAAATGACTACGCACTTTCTTGCTTCAATTTCCATCATGTACCTTACCACGGGAAAAAAGATAGCGAACTCATTCAATATAATGAAGCATACCGAGAAGCTTTTTTACATTGTGAAGAAATCGATGAACTAGCATGGCAACAAAGACAAATTCTTCATGGCGAGGAATTTATTATACATAGAGATGATTTCGATCTAATCTTAAGTATATCAAAAGTTCCGCTTTATCATCCTGACGGTTCTCGCAAAGGTCTTATCGTAATGGGGAGAGATGTTACTGAGCTAAAAGAAACTGAAAAGTTACTACGAAAATCTGAGAAGCTCGCAGTAGTCGGACAACTGACAGCTGGAATTGCCCATGAAATTCGAAATCCACTCACTTCTCTAAAAGGTTTTCTAACGTTGCTCCTCCCTGAAATAAGTGAGGAGCAACAATGGTATATCGATGTTATGTTAAGTGAGATTTCACAAATGGAATCCATCACGAGTCAATTTATGGCGATGTCTAAGCCACAAGTATTATCTATCCAAACTTGTAACATACAAACTTTAATTGAAGAGGTAGTTACATTTATTTTACCGACTGCAATTATGCATAGCGTTCATATCATCATGGATCATTTTGATTACGTATATGATATTCAATGTGACGGTAACCAATTAAAACAAGTTTTTATAAACATATTAAAAAATGCGATAGAAGCGATGCCAAATGGCGGAAATATTTTCATCCAAACAAAACCATTAGAGGATAATTTCATCTTAATACGAATTATCGATGAAGGTTGCGGCATTCCAGAAGATCGTATCTCCCGTCTAGGCGAACCTTTTTATAGTTTAAAAGAAAAAGGTACAGGACTAGGATTAATGATGTGTTACAAAATAATTGAAGAACATCATGGTAGATTACACATTTCAAGCGAATTAAATAAAGGTACGATTGTTGATATTGAGCTACCACTTTCTTCATCTCATCTTGCAATCCAGTCTTAAATAAAAAAGAAGCATCTGCTAATCGTTAGCAGATGCTTCTTTTTTAAAATGCTTTGTCATACCACTCTTTTGCTTTTTCTACTTCACCCATCGTTAATTGATGCCCTCGATTTTCCCAATGCATTGTTACATTCGCATTTGCATTTTCTAATAGTACCTTCAATTCCTCTGATTCTGCTGATGAACAAATTGGGTCATTTGTCCCAGCTGCAATAAACACAGATTTCCCTGCTAAATTTGCTAATTGCATTCCTCTTCTAGGTACCATTGGGTGATGAAGCACAGCACCTTTCAATGCATTTTCGTAATGGAATAATAAGCTTGCTGCGATATTTGCACCATTCGAATAACCGATAGCTACAATGTTATTTCTATCGAATTTATATTCTTTAGCCGCTTCATCTAAAAATTCATTTAATTCCTTCGTACGAAAAATTAAATCCTCTTCATCAAAAATGCCCTCTGCTAATCGGCGGAAGAAACGCGGCATCCCATTCTCTAGCACATTTCCTCTAACACTTAATACCGCCGATTCCGGATCAACTATTTCTGCAAGTGGTAGTAAATCTAATTCATTACCACCTGTGCCATGAAGTAATAACAACACTGGTTTTGACGTATCTTTTCCTTTTTGAAAAACATGTTTCATCATAATTCTGTTCCCCCTTCAATCACTTTAATCTAAATTTCTCACTTCAAATGGTAAAAGCGTTTGTTCAATCTGTTTTCTATGTTGTGCATATTGTTCCGGTAACTTTAATTCCTCACCCATCGACTCTAACGATTCATCATGAGCGAAACCAGGAGGATCTGTTGCAATTTCAAATAAGATTTCACCATGTTCTCTAAAATAAATCGCGTTAAAATAATTTCGATCTTGTACAGGAGTTACGTGATATCCAAAACGCGATACATGCTCTTTCCAGTCTAGCTGATCAGCATCGTCACTCGCTCTCCAGGCGATATGATGAACTGTGCCAACGCCCATTTGACCACGACCGATTGTTGATAATTTCAAATCAATAATATTCCCAATGTCAGCAGAAGAACGGAATCGAACAAATTCACCCTCTTCTCCAATTTTCTCAAGACCCATAATATGTTCTAACAATTCAGCTGTTTTTTGAGGCTGTGTAGATAAAAGAACAGCACCTCCAAAACCTTTAATTGCTACTTCTGGTGTAACTTCTCCAAAACTCCAATTATTTAATTCACCTTCTTCTCTTTCAACTAATTCTATATGCAAACCATGCGGATCATCAAATTCTAAATACTGCTCTCCAAAACGAGTCATTTTTGTATACGAAACATCAAATTTTTCTAATCTATTTTCCCAAAACTCCATTGCACCTTTTGGTATAACGTAAGACGTAATTCCTACTTGACCATCCCCAATAATACCTTGACGAGCACCTGCCCATGGGAAAAACGTAATAATTGTTCCAGGTTTTCCTCCTTCATTTCCAAAATAAAGATGGTACGTTCCTGGATCATCAAAATTCACTGTTTGTTTCACTAAACGTAACCCTAATACCCCAGCATAAAAATCTACATTTTCTTGCGGATGCCCTACAATCGCTGTAATGTGATGGATTCCCATTGTTTTCTTTTCCATTTCTTCCACTCCTTTTTTATTTCATTATAAAAATTGTTTTACATTTAAATTCATTATTCATTTTGTCCATACTACAAAGTAAAATCTGTCATTGCAATTTTATCTTGAATTCGAGATATTAATTATAAAATTACGTATCTGTGCCTAACCAACTAATTTATCTTGAATTCAAGATAAATTCTAAAAAATATTTGTTCGATTTATAACCATCATAAATTTTTATTATGAATGTTATTTATCTCGAAATCAAGATTTATTATAAGTTACTTATTTTTTATTGTCAATAAGTCCTTACTTTCATTTTACATGTAAAAAGAGTAAACGCTATTCATCGTTTACTCTTTTTGCAAATCATTTCGTTTCTTCTTCCAGTACTGCCTCCATCTCATTAAATTCACGATGAACTGCCTTAACGGGCTCTTTCGTTAATAAACTTATAACGATAACAGTTAATAAACTACAGAAGAATCCAGGTACCATTTCATACATAATTGCTTTTAAACTTGGAATTTGTACCCATGCTATAACAACTACTGCACCAACAATCATACCTGCAAGAACGCCCCACTTGTTCGTCCTTTTCCAATATAAACTTAATAAAATAGCTGGTCCGAATGCTGAACCAAATCCAGCCCAAGCATAACCTACAAGTGTTAAAATTGTATCACTTGGATGATACGCTAAAACAACTGCAATCATAGCTACTACTAATACTGATAATCTACCGATAAATACAAGTTCTTTGTCACTTGCGTTACGACGGAAAAATGTTTTATAAAAGTCTTCCGTTACTGCACTTGAAATAACAAGTAATTGTGAGGAAATACTACTCATAATCGAAGCCAAAATAGCTGATAATAAAAATCCTGTAATGTACGGATGGAATAAAATATTTGAGAATGTTACAAAGACCATTTCTGGGTCTTGTAATGTCGCATTATTTTTAGCATAATAAGCGATACCAATTAGACCAGTAAGCATTGCACCTATAATTGAAATCGTCATCCAACCGATACCGATTCTACGAGAAGTCTTTAAATCTTTAATAGAGGTAATTGCCATAAAGCGGACGATAATATGTGGTTGACCAAAATACCCAAGTCCCCATGCTAAAAATGAAATAATACCAAGTATCGTGGTCCCTTTAAACATATCTAAATGCGATGCATCGACTTGCTTAATCGTATTAAATGTTTCTGTTACACCACCGACATCCGTAAAAGCAACAATTGGCACTAGTACAAGCGCAATAAACATAATACAACCTTGCACAAAGTCCGTCCAGCTTACAGCTAGAAAGCCACCGAATAGTGTATACGCAACAACGACACCCACTGTTACAAATAAACCAATTTTATAATCAAGGTTAAAAGAATTTTCAAACAAACGTCCACCTGAAACTAAACCAGCCGACGCATAAAATGTGAAAAATACTAAAATGACGATAGCGGAGACAAAACGAAGTATTTTCGTACGATCTTTAAACCGGTTCTCTAAAAAATCTGGAATCGTAATTGAATCATTTGCCACTTCTGTATAAGTTCGTAAACGTGGGGCAATGATTAAATAGTTTGCATAAGCACCTATTAATAAACCTATCGCAATCCATACACTTGATAATCCTGTTGCATACATCGCACCAGGTAATCCTATTAGCATCCAACCACTCATGTCAGAAGCACCAGCTGATAAAGCTGTAACTGCTGGACCAAGTCCCCTTCCGCCTAACATATAATCTGATAAATCGGATGTCTTCTTATAAGACCAATATCCGATATACAACATACCTGCCATATAAATAGCAAGCGAAACCATAATTTCAATCTTCACCAAATCTCTCCCTTATTCCATAAGCCATTCAAAATTTCGAAAAATGACTTTTTCTATTTTCTTGTTTTCGCTTATGGTTCCCTACCTTAACAAACATTTTTTGTTCTTTCAAGTGAACGAGCACTTTTCATTACATGTGAAAACCTTTATAAACGCCTTTATCCCATTGGATTACAATGATTTTCTAAGAAATTAAAGCAAAAATATTCAAAAAATAAAACGATGTTTTTTCACACCTTATTTTCATTCGTTTACCCGATAAATTTTAAAAGAAAAAGCCATACAAATGTATGACTTTTAGCTTATTGACATCTCAATTTTCTCTTTCTCTACATATACTTTACGAAATTTCATATAGCATCCAATACGCCAGGGTACTATATAACAAACCGCAAGAGTGTAGAAAAGAATGCCAATTGACTTTGGATCTAAACCTTGTAAATGTCTTCTAAAATAAGCACGTAAAAGAACGATAACTAAAAATGTAGCAATAAAAGCGATACTTTTTTTCGCATAAATTTGACCATCTTCTCTAACTTCATACCCACTTAAAATAATAAGTGGAATTGACAATAACAGACCGATCCCAGCAGCTATACCAATTTGCCAACCAACAAGTTGTATCGGTGCAGCATATAAAGAAAAACCTGGTAATAAGAAGAATAATGGCAATAGTAATCGTCTTCCTTTATTTTTAATTGGTCGATTCATAGAACGCATGCGTCTAAATATAACGAGCCCTATGACGAGTAAAAAAATTGTAATACTGTACGAACCTTGCTGCACGTGAATCTCTCCCTAAAAATAGTCATTTTTAAAAATACTCCCCTATTATACTCCTAATTTTTCCAAACAATATGATTATTCCTCTGAAAAATCTTACATATCAAATATACTTTTAGATTTAATTTACTATAGGAAACAATTCCGAAAGAGGAACTACTCTCCCCATCTCGTCTTTAAACACAATATGCTCTCTAGTTAAATGGCGCGGGCTCTTCACTCCCGCTGCCGCTGCTAATGAAAATAAACTATATCTCATACTAATAATATAATTCATGACTCGCCACTTCTTCTCATACGGATCTAACGCTTTTTGATAATGCGGATTCGTCGTGGCCACACCAGATGGACATTGGCCAGAATTACATTGAAGGGCCATAATACAGCCGCTTGCCATCATAAATCCGCGGGCTGAACTTACAGCATCCGCCCCAATCGCTAAAGCAATTGCCACTTTATCTGGTGTGATTAATTTACCCGATGCAAATACTTTAAACTTGTTACGGACACCATAATGGTTTGCTGTATCGATAAATGTAAGTAATGCTGGAATAAGCGGCAGTCCCATACAATCTGCCATCGATTTATAAGTTGCTCCTGACCCGCCTTCTGAACCGTCTATTGTAATAAAATCTGGGTAAATGTTTAGTTCTTTCATTGTTTTTATTAAATCTTCCAAAGGCTCCTGCTGACCAATTACAATTTTCATTCCAACTGGTTTACCGCCTCTTTCTTGCAACTGTTGAATAAAACAAAGTGTATCCGTTGCATTCTTTAAAAATGAAAATCGATTCGGTGAATTAATCGTCTCTCCCTTTCGGACGTTGCGAACAGAAGCAATTTTCTCATTTACTTTTTGTCCCTCTAGATGACCACCACGTATTTTAGCACCTTGCCCAAATTTCAATTCGAATGCTCTAATATTACTTTCTTTCGCTTTCTCCATGAATTTTCCCATTGAAAAATCACCGTCCTCATCACGGTATCCAAATAACCCTGGACCAATTTGCGCAACGATATTTGCTCCTGTATGTAAATGTTCTGGAATAACGCCGCCTTCACCAGTATTAATCCACGATCCGCCTGCCATTTTTGCTCCAAAACCACTCGCTAAAATATAATTTTCTCCAATCGCGCCGTAAGAAGTCGCAGATGCACCAAACATGCCATGTAGCTTCCACGGATATTTACGGTTCTCACCGACTATAATTGCATCATCTTCTTCATACAGCCAAAGATTCGTTGTATCCGCTGTCAATTTTTCTTTTCTTGAAAATAATCCTTCTTTATGAATCACGTACTTTCTACCTTCTCGCTCTTGCGTGAAATTCACACTTAATTCCTCAGTTAATATCGGAAATAATGTATTAGCAATATAATAGCCAGAAGCTTCAAAATCTCGTTTTGATCCAAAACCAAGTATTTCAGAGCGGTATTTCGCTAAAAACATAACACTTTGAAAATCATAACGTGAGAAAGGCTTTCCATCCGTATCATGATCAAACCAATATTGCCGAAATTCAGGCCCTATCTTTTCCAGTAAGTAGCGCATTCTTCCTAAGTACGGATGTAATTTTAAAATAGAATGATGTGTTCGTTTTTTTATAAAAAATGTAATGATAAAAAAGACGATTAAAAGCAACATTAAAAATAATAATATACTAATAATAACGAGTAGCGTTTCACTCATCCCGCTTCCCCCTATGAAATCCCATAATAAAAGGAGAACACTCGATGTGCTCTCCTTTTATCTTTATTCATACTAACGTAGCAAGATGCTCTTTTGCATCATATTCAACTAAACTTTCAGCATGTTTAATTCGATGAACAAAGTCTGGATTTGCAATTAACGGTCTTCCGAATGCCGCTACATCAATCGTTCCTTCTTGCAACTCTTTTTCGGCCTCTTTCGGATTTAAATTACCAACTCCAACAATCGTACCATCCCAATATTTTCTTACTAATTGATGAAAATTCTTTCCGTCAGCAATCTCTTGCGTATAATTCATCGTTGAAGGATGGATCATCGTTAATCCAACTTCTTTGAACATATTTACGAACGTTTCAATTGCAAGCTCAGGGTTTTCCCACATATAAGTAGGATTATCACCTTTGAAAGCAGAGAAGCGAAGAAGTGTTTTATTAGCTCCAACAGCTTCTATTACAGCAGCCGTTACTTCTTTCATAAACGTTAACCTTTGTTTTAAATTACCGCCATATTTATCTGTTCGCTTATTCGCAGACTCATACGTAAATTGATCAATTAAATATCCGTGTGCACCGTGAATTTCTACTCCATCAAATCCAGCTTCGATTGCATTTTTCGCAGCTTGTGCGTATTGACCAATCACTTCTTGTATTTCTTCTAACGTCATTGCTTCTGGCGTATCAAACGGTTTACGAAAACGTGGAACATTTCCCTCTGCAGCGATAGCAGATGGTGCTTGCGGCATTTGGCCACCAATTATTTCATGATGACTCATACGCCCAACATGCCATATTTGAGCAATAATCGTCCCGCCTTCTTTATGTACTGCCTCTGTAACAGGTTTCCAAGAATCGATTTGTTCTTGTGTATAAATTCCTGGTACTCCTGGATTCCCTTTCGCTCTTGGACTAATGACAATTCCTTCTGTAATAATTAATCCAACTCCGTCAGCAGCACGCTTTCTATAGTATTCCACTACATCAGCACCCACTGCTCCAGTCTCATTATCTGCAAAGCATCTTGTCATTGGTGCCATTGCTATACGATTACGAAGAGACCAAGCTCCAATTTGAATTGGATCAAACAACTTTGTTTCTTCAACGTTTTCAAAAGATCCCCCAGCGTTTACATTTGTTCCTTCATAAATACTCGCTGCTTTATTACTTGAACTTGTCATCTTTCTTCCCCCTAAAAAATCTTACTATAATCGCATCATACTTACTTTTAGATAGTAACGTCAATTTTTACGACTTTACAATAAAAAATTCGAATATCAAAAAAACAAAATGCTATAAATAATATTAAAAAGGTTTCCTTAGAAGGAAACCTTTTTTCAGAGTGTTGGGAAACCCTTTAGGGTTCCCCACACTCTGGAATCATTTTGATTTTAGCGAATAAAAACAACATAAAATAATAGAGTTTCAAAAAAATAGCCCTCCACCAGACCTTTTTTGGTCAGATGGAGGGCTATTTTTTTCATGTTTTGACAAGTTGCGGT
>NZ_FNUW01000046.1:0-30046 GCF_900108285.1 Bacillus sp. ok061
CCAAACCATGCTCGATTGCAATTTTGCGATATGTTTCAGGATCACTCAGACTTTGGCCCTCATAATAAAACGCTTTTTGCATAGCCGAAGTGAATTCTAATAAACGGTCTGGCGCTAATGAGCGTAAAGCTGAAAAACCAATTGCAGCATCTTTCGAATTCATTTTAAAAGTCCCTTCCTCCACCAATTTTTGATATGAAGGACCAAATTCAGCACCTGTAAGTTGATTAATTCTTTTATTTCCTTCTTCTATATATGAGAAGTTTTTCATTGGTAAATTATCTAAAAATAACCCTCCACATAAAACCGTTAATGGCACTTCAGTGTGGTTTTTGTAAAATCCTTTAATACTTTCTGAAAAACCATAGCACCATCCACAATATGCATCCCATACGTAAATAAGGTTATCTTGTTTCGTCTCCATTTAAATCTCCTACCTTTTTTTATTATCCAGCTCAACTAAATTTTTGATTTATATAAGTACATCTTTTTATACCTTGTTCTTTTTTAGATACCTTACTATATTTCCCCAAAACTAATATTTCCAAAGAAAGATCCACCAAGGTTTTTAACAAAAGATAACGTTGCACCTTATTGCCCCGTAACAGAAAATACTAAAGCTTAGAATATGCATTGATTTGAATGTGTTAGTAACTTTCTACACCGGGCGGCAACGTATGGACCACCATCCTTAATTAAATATATAAATCATATTTTTAGCAGATATTAGTTGTAACTAAATTGATTACATCTTTATGTAACTATTTTAGTTACAACTAATATAGAAGTCAATTCTTTTTTTCGAAAACATTAAATTTCTACATTAATCTACAACCAATCCCACTCTTTAAAAAAATATATCAACGATTATTCGATTATATCGATCGTAACTCCGAATATATCAACGTTTCGACACAACATATCGATTTACCGACAAATTTCGAGCGCGTTATCTCCTAAACTAACAACCAATCCCACATCACGTTCACCTACAAAGAAAAAAAGCACCAGGTCCCCCCAATGCTTTTCCTCAAATCTAAAACAAATGACAAGCCACCTGATGCCCCTTCGCAATCTCAACCATCTTTGGTACTTCCTGCGCGCATTTTTCAGTAGCGAATTTGCAGCGCGTTCTGAATTTGCAGCCGGATGGTGAGTTTAGTGGGCTCGGTACTTCTCCCTCTAGAATGATCCGTTCTTTGCCAATGTTTGTTGGATCTGGTTCTGGCATAGATGAGAGTAGTGCTTGTGTGTATGGATGTGCCGGTTTTGCGTATAGGTCTTCACTATCGGCAATTTCTACTATGTTTCCTAAGTACATGACTCCGATTCGGTCTGATATGTGCCTTACCATCGATAGGTCATGCGCGATGAATAAGTATGTGACGCCTGTTTCTTCTTGGATGTCTTGCAGCATGTTTACGACTTGTGCTTGGACTGAGACATCGAGTGCTGAGATTGGTTCGTCACATAGGATAAAGTCTGGTTTTACAGATAGTGCACGCGCGATGCTAATGCGCTGGCGCTGGCCTCCACTAAATTCGTGCGGGTAGCGATATAAGTGTTCTTCTTTTAATCCTACCTTTTTCAGAAGGTCTAAAATGATTTCTTTTTGTTCTTCTTTTTCGTAAGATCCGTGAATGTTCATCGGTTCGCTAATAATTTGAAATACATTCATTGCCGGGTTTAATGATGCGTATGGATCTTGGAAAATGATTTGCATTCTTTTTCGATATTCTTTTAGTTCACTTTCCTTTAAACTTGCGATGTCTTTTCCGTCAAATAAAACGTTACCTGAAGTGACATCGTGTAAACGAATGATGCTTCTTCCTGTCGTTGATTTTCCGCATCCAGATTCTCCTACTAGTCCGAATGTTTCACCTTTTTTAATGGTGAAGCTAAGGTCATCGACTGCTTTTAATTGCTCTGTTTTTCTGCCGAATAGTCCTTTTTTAATAGGAAAATACTTTTTTAAGTTCCGAACTTCAATTAAGTTTTCTTCATGCATGGAAATCACCTACCGCCCTATCGTTTAACCAGCACATAGAACGTCTTTCGTTTCCGATTTCAAAATATGGCGGACGTTCTTTTTCACAAATGTCCATCGTATGCGGGCAACGCTCTGCGAATGGGCAACCTTGTGGCGGGTTTAATAAGTTTGGCGTTACACCTTGAATGGGAGCAAGTCTTTCTTTTACGCCGTTCGCTATTTTTGGCAGAGAGTTTAATAACCCTTTCGTATATGGATGATTCGGCGATTGAAAAATATCAAATACAGGCCCTTCTTCCATAATAAGTCCGCCGTACATAACGATGACGCGCGTACAGTTTTGCGCAACAATTCCTAAGTCATGCGTAATAAGAAGTAACGCCATGTTCGTTTCGTTCTTTAAGTTTTTCATTAAATCTAGTATTTGCGCCTGTATTGTTACATCAAGTGCAGTCGTCGGTTCGTCAGCAATGAGAAGGTCTGGATTACAAGACATCGCCATTGCGATCATAACCCGCTGCTTCATACCACCGCTTAGTTCATGCGGATATTGTTTTACCCTTTCTTCTGGTGACGAAAGGCCGACTTGTTTTAACAAGTTGATCGCGATCTGCTCTGCTTCTTTCTTTTTCACTTTTTGATGACGTATTATTACTTCCGTCATTTGTTTCCCAATTTTTACGACTGGATTTAGCGCTGACATTGGGTCTTGAGAGATAAGTGAAATTTGATTTCCTCTAATAGAACGTAATTCTTTTTCAGATTTAGAAAGTATGTTTTCATTATGAAAAAGGATTTCCCCTTCTTTCACTTTTCCTGGCGACGTAACGAGAGACATAACGGACTTCGCCATTACACTCTTTCCGCTTCCAGATTCCCCAACGATACCGACTACTTCTCCTTTATTTAAGCGAAATGTAACGCCGCGAACCGCTTCAACTTCGCCACTTTCTATGAAAAAAGAAGTCTTTAAATTTTTCACTTCTAGTAGTTTTTCAGACACACTTCTCACTCCTTTCACTTAACACTTTAGTTTTCATGTCCGGCTCCTTTTGGTGCGAAAGCTTTCTTCAATGCTTCACCAATTACGTTAAAACTAAGTACCGTTAAAAGGATAAGGAATCCTGGGAAGAGTGTTAAATACCAAGCTTCACCTATATATCCTTGCGCATTGTTTAGCATGCTGCCCCAAGAAGAATCTGGTTCTCTAATACCTAAGCCTAGGAAACTAAGTGATGATTCCATTAAAATCGATGTCGCAATTGTTAATGTCGCAGCGATAATAATGGTTGATAAAATGTTCGGAATGATATGTCTTACAATAATCATAAGTGATTTTTGTCCTGATACTTTTGCATATAAAACGTACTCACGCTCTTTTACAGATAACGTTTCTGCCCTTACAATGCGGGCGGTGTCCATCCATGTTAGTAATCCGATAATAAGAACTAACGTCGTAATTCCTGGTTTTAAATAAGCATTTAATAGTAGCATTAAAAAGAATGATGGAATTGACATAAGCACTTCAACAACTCTCATTAAAAAGTTGTCTAGCTTTCCGCCAAAATATCCGCTAATTGTTCCAACTGCAGTACCGATTGTAATGGAAACAACCATCGCAAGGAAACCGACCGCAAGTGAAACTCGTCCGCCATATAACGCTCTCGTTAAGTAATCCCTTCCGTAATCATCCGTTCCGAAAGGATGACTCATACTTGGTTCTTGTAAGCGATCTGGAATTGACATTTTGCTAGGATCGTACGGCGATACAAATGCGAAAATTGATGCGACCGTTAAAACCGCAAGTATAATCACTCCCATTAGTACAAACTTATTTTTCGTAAAACTACTTTTTATCGTTTGAAATCTCCTATTATTCATTCCAAATCACCCCCTCATTCGAATGCGCGGATCTACTACGCCATATAAAATATCAGCAATTAAGTTACCGAGAATTAACATGAATGATGATAATAATGTAATTGCCATGATAATGGGATAATCAAATCTAAAAATAGCATTTACCCCAAGTGAACCAAGACCCGGCCATGAAAATACTGTTTCCGTAATAAATGCTCCGCCTACTAAACTTGGAATCGATAATCCGAAAATTGTAATGATTGGTATTAGTACATTTCGAAGTACGTGATTAAATAAAACCGTTTTCTTTGAAGCTCCGTACGCATATTGAATTTGTACATATTCTTCTTCTAATTGCTGAATCGTACTTGAACGAATATATCTCATATAAACAGATACGTTTTGGAACGCTAGCACCATGCAAGGTAAAATGCCGTGCTGGACAATATCCCAAACAGAATCTTGACCGACTGTACGCATACCCATACTCGGAAGAAGGTTCAATTTTAAAGAGAATAAGTAGACTAATAGTAGTGCAAACCAGAAAACCGGCATAGAAATACCAACGTATGAAATAAAGTTTACAATGCGGTCAAAGAACGAATTCTTTTTCACACCTGTAAATAGTCCAAGTGGTATTGCGATTACGAATGAAACGAGTAAAGATGATCCCATTAACCCAATTGTTGCGGGTAATCTTTCTGCGATAAGATCTAAAACAGGACGATGATTTTGAAGTGAGTAACCAAAGTTCCCTGTTAAAATGTTTTTTAACCATAAAAAATACTGCACGTAAATTGGTTGATCTAGTCCTAAACTTTTGCGAATACGCTCCACATCAATTGGACTCATATTTGGCGTTACAAAGTTTCGAACAGGATCGCCCGGCGCTAGCTTTATTAATAAAAAAGAAATAATAGAAATAACAAATAAAAGCGGAATTGCATTTAAAAGCCTCTTCGCAATTACTTTATACACAAACTTCCCCCCTCAAGCTAAAGTGAAACTTTAATAAGTGGGGGGTGTCCATCCCCCACTTATTATTAGTTGAACCAATCGGGCTTTTACGGGCAGTTGATCTCCCATCTACTTCCTCGCATTCGTCAAATTTTGAGGTGGGAGCCTTACTGCCCGTTAAAGCGGGATAAAGAAGCTGATTTCCACCAGCTTCTTTATTGTTTCTTATTTCACTTCATAAATTTTAGATAGATCTTCAAACATTGTGACAGGAATTGCTTTCGCTTCTTTTAATCCATCAAACTTTTTATCTACTGCAATAACTGCTTTCGGATATGCAATTGGTAGATAAGGTACGTCTTCTCTAGCTGTCTCTTGAATTTTATGGTATAGCTCTGCACGTTTTGTTTTATCTGTTTCAACTGCAGCCTCTTCCCATAACTTATCGAAATCAGCGTTTTTATATCGTGCATAATTGTATTCAGCATTACTTAAGAATAAGCTCTTATATGAATCTGGCTCAGGTCCCATTATGTAACCACCAAACGTAATGTCATATTCTTTATTTTCTTTATCTAAGCCTTTTTCGCTTGCCGCACTAGCATCTAATGCATTTAGTTCAACTTCTAAGCCAACTTCTTTTAATTTTTGTTGTGTATATAACGCTAAGCTTTCCATAATTTTATTATTCGTTACATACATCACACGTACTTTTTCTTTATCTTTTACGCCAGCTTTTGCTAATAAATCTTTCGCTTCTTTTTTATCATACTTATAGTCTTTAATATCTTTCGCATAATACATAGCGTCTGGCGTTAAGATTGAATTTGCTGGTTCTGCAAATTTACCTGAAACGAATGCTGAGTTAATCATTTCTTTCTTATCTAACGCATGCGCAATTGCTTGGCGCACTTCTTTGTTCTTCATCAAATCTGTATTCATGTTATAAGATAAGTAGAATAATCTACCTTCAGGGAATGTCACCATTGAGAAGTTCCCAGTGCTATCCAATTTCTTAAAGTCTTGCGGCTCAATCATCTTCATGTTGATTTGACCATTTTGCAGTGAAACATTTGCTGTATTACGGTCTTTTACAACGCGGTATACGATAGAGTCTAACTTAGCTTTCCCATCTACATAATCATCAAATCGATCTAATGCAACATACTCATCTGATTTATACTCTTTAAACTTAAACGGCCCTGATCCTACAGGCTGTAAGTTTTTCTTACTCTTCGCTAAATCTGCTTCCCCTTCAAATACATGTTTCGGAATTGGGAAGAAATCATTCATCACACCTTCGAAAGATGCGCTTACTTGTGGTAAAACGAATTGAGTTGTTAACTCATCTACCTTTTTCACCTCAAGCGGCTTTCCTTTAAAAATAAAGTTTTCACGACTTGAGCTATTTTGCTTCTCATCTAAAATAGATTGGAATGTAAATGCTATATCGTCTGATGTAATTTTCTTACCATCATGCCATTTTAAATTATCTTTTAGTTTCAATGTCCACGTTAATTGATCTTCTGAAGACGTAAAGCTCTCAGCAAGAACAAACTTTTTCTTACCGTCTTCCATATGATATAGCGGCGCATATAAAGCTTGCTGCACAGTTAATGACACACGATCATTCGCATAAAGCGGATTCATCGTATCTGGATTATCGCTAACACCAATCGTTAACGTTCCTCCATCTTTCGGAGTCCCTGATTTACTAGTACCCGCTTGCTTCGAAGAATCTTTTTCCCCAGAACAAGCCGCTAATGCAATAAGTAGTATTAGAACAAATGGTAATGCAAATAACTTCTGTTTCATCTTTCGGCCCCCTCGAACTGTTTATACCCATAAGAAAACTCGGAATTAATCCCGAGTTTTCTTATAAGTTTTAAATTACCACTACCTGTATGTAAAGTCAAACTTTTTCGTAAATGTGGAAAGTTTGAAATTTATTAATTCATTCTTGCCATAAAATATATTTATAAGGATGATAAAATAAAAAGACCACCAAAAGGTAGTCTCAAAACTCAATCTTATTCCCTACTCCTTGCTCCACCGCTTTCTCATACAAATACTTCGCAACGATAATATCCACTACCGCCAAACCAACTGATTTGAAAATAGTAATCTCTTCATCATTTTCGCGTCCAGATTTTTCTCCACTTATAATTTGACCAAGTTCAGCGTGAATGGCGTTTGCTTTGAATAGACCTTCTTTTATCGGAACTTGAAGGTCTCCTGTTTCGTCTAGTGCTGCTTCTTTTGATTCAACTACTACTTTGTTTGCTTTAGCTATGGCATGTAAGGGTAGTTCTTGCATGCTCGGTCTGAATGAGCCGACGGCGTTTACGTGGACGCCTTTTTGTAGTGTTTCTGAGAAGACTGGTGTGGATGCATTCGTAGTTGTGACGATGATGTCTGCTTCGCTTATTGCTTCATTCGCATTGGTGTGAACATATGCAGGTTTGTTGAATCTCTCTTGTATATACTCCGCAAATGCATACGCCTTTTCTTCTGTGCGATTGTATAAGATGACTTTTTCGATATCTCTAACCGCAAATATTGCTTCGGCAATTCCTTTCGCTTGTTCACCCGTGCCGATAATGCATAAAGTTTTTGCGTTATGACGAGCTAAATATTTTGTCGCTACTCCTGATAAGGCGCCTGTTCGGATCATCGTTAAGTACGATCCTTCTAGAAGTGCGAGCGGTTCTCCCGTTTGAAAGTCTGATAGCATCACAATCCCGTTGATCGTTTTCTTTCCTACCTGTTTGTTTTGCGGGACTACCGTTACTATTTTCACTCCAAGTGCCTCAAGCCCTTCCGCTACTGAAGGCATAATTAATGCCGTATTTCGCTCGTTCGCAAATGGTAATGAGCCCCTTATTGGTGTAATCGTTCTTTCTGCGGAAAATTCTTTTAAAGCAAGCGCCGCGTATTCAATAACTTCATTCATATTTACTAAGTTTCTTTGTTCGTTCGCGCTTATGACTAGCATATCTTTCCACCCCCTCCTCCTATCCTAACAAAAATCCTCGATTCAAATCATCTCTCGGGTCTACAACGAACTGATGAAATCCTGTAATAAAGGCATTCCCCGTTACTTTTGGAACGACAGCTTCATATGTATCTACTGCGGTTACCGACAATACTTCCCCCTCGAATTTCCCGTCAGTAATGCATTCATGGACGAAAATTTCTCCCTTTTGTAAAGCATCTTTTTCAAAAAGAGTTGCGATTCTTGCGGAAGTTCCTGTACCGCAAGGAGAACGATCTACTTGCCCATCAGCAAAGATTGTTACATTTCGTAAAGTTGCGTCTTCCCCTTTCGGTTCATCTGAGAAAATAACGCCGTATATCCCTTTTAATCCTTCTTCAAGTGGATGCTTCACTTCCATTTTGCTCTCGATGTAGTGCTTAATTTTACCGCCCCACGCTTGAATAGCAGATAAGTCTTTGAAATCGACTTTCAAGCCAAATTCTTTACAGCCTACTACCGCATAAAAAGCTCCGCCAAACGCGATATCTACTTGAAATTCATAGTCATCTATTTTAATAGGAACGTCTTTTTTGTATACAAATGAAGGAACATTTTCAAATGATACGGACTCTACTTCGCTCCCATTATATTTTGCATACGCAATCACTTCTCCGGCAGGGCTGTCGATAATGAACTTTTGTTTCTCACCTGTCACTTCAAACATACCTGTTTCAATTCCAACTGTAATAACAGCGATAATGCCGTGACCACACATCGTACTCCAGCCTTCATTGTGCATAAATAAAACACCAAAATCAGCGTGAGTACTTGCTGGCGGTGTAATGATACAACCATACATTCCGTGATGCCCTCTCGGTTCATACATCAGAACTTCACGAAGGTAATCCAAATGTTCCATACAGTATGCGCGTCTTTCCAGCTGCGTTTCCCCTTTTATTTCTGGCACTCCGCCCGTAATAATTCGAAGCGGCTCCCCAGCTACGTGTGCATCAATGGTTGTATATATTTTAGTAACCTTCATTTCTATCTCTCCCCTATACGTTGATACTATTTCCAACGCAAGTACCATGCCAAATCGTATAGCATTACTTTTTTCAAATCCCCTCAGCAATGTGTATTCTTTTTTCAACAAATTCATATACAACTGTCTACTTTTTTATACATGGTGTGGATGTTACGTTATAAAACACCTCGATAACTTTGCAATTCCGCTCGTACACACATGCAGAATTCCTTTTATCATTATTATTTTCAATGTAAAGTTACTTCGCCCCCCCAACATATACTGTTCAAAAACAAAAGGAAGTGATCCCATGTATTACGGAACAAAGGGCTGGTACGTAGCTGAACTAAAAAAATTAGGCGTACGCTATCACGAAGGACGAAAACTAGAAAGTTACCGCGGACACATATTACGCAATTTATTAATCGCACAACAAGAAAAATTAAAAGAACAGTAATAGACTCCTACCACAATATCAACTTATCTCCGCCTACAAACTGCCAATCAATCACACATCAAACTACACTAAAAAGGTCACCCAAACGGGTGACCTTCCTTTCTTATTCACAAACAAGAATTTGTCTAGTAAATGATCCTTTTCTTGTAATACAGCGATCTGTAATTTCAAATCCTGCTTCATGGATCATGTCGTCCATTGTCTCCATCGTTACAACGACTACCTTTTTAGCAATGCGGCGCGCACTTGAAAGAATAGAGAGCTGGTCTTCTGGTGTGGCATGCGTAAATAGGTCGTACGGCATATCGATAATGGCAACGTCGTAGTTCTCAGTAATTTCCTCGATTGGACCTTTTGTTACTGTTCCTTCAAATCCGAAATGTGCGATATTTTTTCTCGTTCCAAGAACTACAAGTGGATTTATATCTCTACCAACGATGTTAATCCCCATAGAAAGTGCTTCTACTACTACTGTTCCAATACCGCAGCACGGGTCAATTGCTCGTACTCCCTCTGGATTTGGTACAGCAATATTTGCAACTGATCTCGCAACACGTGTGCTAAGAGATGTCGAATAACTATGCGGTTTTTTTATGTGATGATACCAAACTGGTTCGCTTTCTACATAGTGCCCGAAGTACCAGCGTCCTCCTAGAGGAACAATCCCGAATACACGCTCTGGATTACGAACATCCGCTTCTCCTTCAATATGCATGCCAAGGTCTCGTTCAATAAGACGTCTTGCTCCATATTCAATTTTATTCTCTCCAACAAGGTCATTAATTTTAACGAAGATGACTTTGAACGTCGCTCCTGCCAAGTCAATTTGTTCCACTTGTTTCAAGATGCTTTCTAAGTCGTCCCCTTCATACATAACTTCAATTCGCTCTTTCATAAATGCACTTCTACTCGGGTCAATTTTGACATCACTTTTTAAAATATTAACGTGGGACTCCATTCCAAAGAACGAGCGCATTTCCAAGTAACATAAAGCAAGCTCCTCCTCACGAAATGCATACGTATATATACAGGCAGGTGTTTTACTATGATTACTCAATCTATTATCATCCTCTATCGTTTTAAATTATTATGATTACAATTACTCAAATACTTTTTTATATATAAAATTAAATGATATCATATGCCGGAAATAAAGAGAAACGTTAATAAATAAAAGAGACTGCCAATGGCAATCTCTTTTTATTTATTAACGGAAAGAAGACACGTTGTTACCCATTTCTTCATAGTAATCTAAAATACCTTGATAAATAGCTTCCGCTGCACTTTGTCTCTGCGCTGGTGTAGCTATTTTATCTGCATCACTTTTATTATCTACAAATGCTAATTCTGCTAATACAGCTGGCATTGTATTTTCTCTAATTACGTATAAATCGCCTTTTTTCACACCACGATCTTTTGTTCCCAGTGCATCTACAAGACGCTCTTGAATTTTTTCTGCTAGTAAACGACTTTCTGATACGTTAGGATTTGTTCCTCTTGCTGTCGCTGATTCATAGTAGAACGTTTCTGTACCTTGTCCATTTTTACTTTCCGTACCATTACCATGGATACTTACAAAGATATCCCCATTATTTTTTTGAGCAAATTCTACACGTTTCTTTAAAGAATCAGAAGCACTTGTTCCTGGACGTGTATCATCTGTACGAGTGAATAACACAGTAAATGGTGTCTTTTTCTCAAATATTTTCTGTAATCGTAGTGATACATCTAATACAGTTTCACTTTCTTTCTCATAATAACCTGGATTACCTGAATCAACTCCGCCATGACCTGGATCAATGATAATCGCTTTTCCTTCTAAGAAGTTACCTTGCTTCACTGGATTTAATTGATTTTTATTAACCCATTGGAAACCAGCGCCCATGCGGATACGAATCCAGCTGCCGTTCTCTTCAATAACAGTTACTTGCTGTGCGTTATGTGTTCCCATTACTTTTGAAGAAGAAGAAGCCTCTGCATAAGTAGTGAATCCTTCATTAATAACTTCTGTTTTCTCTACTAGAGGTGTCCATTTATCACCGTTACTTGTTCCAATTTTGATCCATCCATCTCGTTCTTCTTTAATTTCAACCATTTGTGGATTATGCTGATTTGCACTAATCCCAGAACTTAATGATGGTGCGTGATATGTAATGAATTTTCTATCTATGTACATTTTCTTTGTTTCTACTGGACGATCACTATTCTTGCTAAATTTATCTGTTTGCGCAGTAAGCTGAGCTGCTTGTTCACGCGTAATAGAATCATTCGGTTTCCAGCCATTCTCTGTACCTAAAGAAAGTTTTAATTCTACTAAAATATTAACTTCTTCTTTACCCCAATGATTCTCTAAATCAGCGAATTTTGTAGGAACTGGTCCTGTTACTTTGCTCTTCAAATTATACGCTCTTACAAGCATAGCTGCCATTTCAGCACGAGTTACTTTTCCTTCAGGATCAAATACTCCTGGTTCTCGCCCTTTAATAATATTCTCTTTTTCCATGGCTGCAATAAATGAAGCTGCCCAACTATTTTTTGCATCATTATAAGACGGCTTTGCATTTGGATCTACTTTAGCACCAATTGCTGTTGCGATAATCTTTGCTGCCTGGGCACGTGTTAAATTTCCGTATGGCATAAAGTTACCATCTGGCATACCGTTAATTACATTTCTCTCTACTAAATAATAAATTGCGTCTTTCGACCACGCACTATCTGAAACATCAGGAAATTTCTTCGTTTCTGCTAAACTACTAATTGGATGTGCTAGTAAATTTGCTGCTAATAAACCTGCGGCTATTGCTTTGTACTTCATGAAAAATAAATCTCCTCTCAAAACTTCATATTCATACAACTTTTTCAATCAAGCTAACTAAAAAATATTAACTATTAATTAATTTCTTTCATAGTGTATAACATTATATATCTATAGTAAATACGTTTCCGGCCGTATAACAAAAATCGCATATATATAACTTATAATGAATGTATATAAAATAAAACTTTAATCAGCCCTCACCAATCGGGCTTTTACGGGATAAAAAAGCGATTAGGACATGTCTCCTAATCGCTTTGCCAAATAAAAAACTGATTAAAAATATTATTTTTAATTAGCTCTCTATTATCTATGAAATTATTCTTCAATTAAATTAGACATTACATATGCATACACTAATGCTTCTGTATGCGCAATAGAACTTTCATGTGTACGTTCAAATGCGTGAGAAGAATCAATACCCGCTCCAATTAACGCATGTTTCACGTCAAATCCCGCGTGAATCGCAGCTGATGCATCAGATCCGTAGTACGGATAAATATCTACTTTATATTCAATATGATTCTTTTTCGCAAGCTCTACTAAATGTTTACGTAAAGCGTAATGGTACGGGCCGCTAGAGTCTTTTGCACAAATAGATACTGTATATTCATCAGATGTTTGTCCATCACCTAACGCTCCCATATCAACTGCTAAGTATTCAACAGTTTCTTCTGGAATGTTAGAATTACCACCGTATCCAATCTCTTCATTATTAGAAATTAAGAAATGCGTCGTATATGGTAATGTTACGTTTTCATCTTGTAATCTTTTAATTAATTTTAATAAAATCGCAACACTTACTTTGTCATCTAAATGACGTGATTTTATGTATCCACTCTCTGTAATTTGAACGCGCGGATCAAATGAAACGAAGTCTCCTACTTCAATTCCTAATTCGCGTACTTCATCAGCTGAAAATACGCGCTCATCAATACGAACTTCAATATTTTTCTCATCGCGTTTTGCTTCACCTGCATCTTTATATACATGTACAGATGTTTGATGCATTAAAATCGTCCCTGTATACGTCTTGCCGCCTGACGTTTCAATTTCGCAATATTCTCCTTCTACAGAGTTCCAGCGAAATCCACCAATCATAGAAAGACTCAGGCGACCGTCAGGCTTAATTTCTTTCACCATCGCACCTAACGTATCAACGTGTGCCGTTAATAAGCGGTGCTGCGCATCATTCTTCCCTTTTACCGTTAAAATAAGAGCGCCTTTATTGTTACGTTTCGTTTCTACATTCCACTCACTTACATAGTTTTCAATAAAATTAATAATTTTTGCTGTATTTCCAGACGGACTCGGAATAGAGACAAGCCCCTTAATCAGTTCCATCGTTTCTTTCGTATGATGTGCCATTGTCGTTTCCTCCTCATTTTCTCTACTATTCAGTATACAAAATTCACCAGAAAACCTCTACTTATATAGCTTAATTTTCTAAATTGTAGTAAAATTCTTTTTAGTATACAAAAGGAGTCCTGAAATATGAATATATCAAAAAAATATATACACATTGCACTCATTTGGTTTTTAGCATCATTATTTTGTTTACAAGTTTCTTATGCCGTTCATACTACTACTTCTATTACAATCGGCTGGATATTAACAGCTATCTTCTTCATTATTAGCTTCATTGCAACAAAAAAGCATAGCGTTACTCATTAACGCTATGCTTTTCCTATAAAACTATTCTTCTGAAACATCTAATAAATAAATCCCTCTTTCAAATCCACCGCGCTCTACTTCTTTTTTCTTACGAAGGCGTTCCACATCTTCAATTGATGCACCTTCCGCACGTGCTAATGAAATGATTACTTCTAGTGCATCCGCAAGAGAATCTAGCGCATGTTCGCGTTCCTTCATAGAAGCAAATTCACGAATTTCTTCCGTTCCAATTTTCGCTAAAGCCTGTATGTATGCTTGACCTGTTAATTTTTGTGCTGTATACGTTTTTCCAGACATTAAAATCTTCTCTGGAACACGATCTCTTACTAACTTGTTATATGCTGACATCATTCATCCTCCTATATTTAATAACACCCGAGCTCTGCTTTATAGAACAACCATTTTTTCTTCACGCATGCACTTAACATATCAATTCCTGATCCATGTGCTCTTACATGCGGAAAGAAATAGTGCTCTGAGTCTTCTTCCTTACTGTATAAGGTTTGGTACTCATCTGGAATCGCTTCTTTTTTCACATCTTTTTCTTTCGTCACCCCGCCAGAAAACGCAACACTTGGATGTCCCTCAAAAAATAACGCAGTCCGAACTGCCAAAAATGGTGTACTATGCAAAGCATAATATGTAAGCAAAATAATAGTCATAATACCGATCATTCTCTTCATGTATTACTCCTTAAAAAAAGTGCTAACACAATTATACTAAAATGTGTTAGCACTTTCTCCCCTTTATCCCGAATTAACGAGCTAATAATCAGTGAGGAATGGACCACTTTATTCCCCTTTAAATGCTGGTAAACGTTTCTCTAAAAACGCAGCAATTCCTTCTTTATGATCCGCTGTTTGTCTCATTGCATATTGACCACGCTTTTCTAATTGCAATGTTTGCTCTAAATTAGAGCGATTTACTTCACATAAAATTTGCTTCGTTTGAATCATTGCTTTAATCGGTTTTTGTGACCATTCATTAATTTTTTGCTTCACAGCCGTTTGGAAATCTTCGCCGATTACTTCATCAATTAAGCCGATATCAAGCGCTTCTGTCGCTGATAATTTCTTACCTTCCCAAATAATTTGCTTCGTCATATTTTCACCAACGCGCTTTTGAAGGAAGAAATGACCGCCTCCATCTGGAATTAAAGCGATTCCAATAAAGTTCATTGCAATAACAGATGATATATCCGCCATTACATAATCAGCTGTTAACGCAATACTTAACCCAAGACCTGCAGTTGGTCCATGAATTGCACTAATAACAAGCTTCGGCATCGTATATAATGTCACGACAACTTCAGAAATGGTATTCATAATGCCATCAAACTTACTTTCATCATTACTTGAAAGCATCGATTTAATATCCCCACCCGCAGAAAAACCACGGCCGTTCCCGCATAACACAACAATATGCGCAGAACTTTCCGCTACTTCTTTCAACTTTTGTAATAACTCTTTTAATGTTGGCTCATCTAACGCATTTAACACCTCTGGGCGATTGACCATAACCGTTGCAACGTGGCCTTCATATTTCACAACGACAGATTCTGTTTTACTTGTTATTTCCATTATATATACCCCTCTTTTCTCCATAAAGATTATACTTATATAATTATAGAAAACCACTGAAAAATCCTTCTTTTTTCTCAATTTTCTGTCTAATAATCTCGCAATTTGTACATATACCGTATAAAACATACAATTCCGTTGAAAAATATAGAAATTAAAGTCGGTTTATCCATGCTTTTCATCTATTTACCATTACAATGAAATGGTGTATTCTTAAGTTTGATAAAAAAACAAATATTGAAATTCATTCGCCTTACTATGTAAAAAAGGCTTTATACCCATCTTTTGGGTGTTGTAATAAAGGAATGAAGAACTGGAGGAACATATGGTTACTAAGTTGAAACAAACGGATAACTACTTCCCACATTTCCTATTGCTATTCATTGTGTTTCAACCAATTTTAGATTTATTAACATCTTTTTCAATCTATATACTACACATGAGCGCAACAGTTGGAGTTGTAGTCCGTTTCGCCTTTATGCTTCTTGCATTAGGATACCTACTTCTTCATCACAAACAACAAGATGCGAAAAAGTACATCCTCTATTTATGTTTACTCGGAATCGCACTCGCAATCGGTCTTGTAAATAATATGATGGTTAAATCTCCAGTTTCATTTGGAGAAGAAGTTAAATTCATCTTAAAGAGCGTATATCCAATTGTGCTACTGTTTGGATATATTATCGCGTTTAAAGAGCTAAAAAATAAAGAGTATGTATTTCATAAAATCATTACATATTTCTTATATGCAACTTTAATTTTAAGTATTACAATGATTGTCGCAATGCAAACTGGAACAGATTTCCCAAGCTATCCTCACTCAAAAATCGGTTCAAGAGGTTGGTTCTTCGCTGGAAATGATTTAAGTTCTCTTTTCGCCATTATGTTCCCAATCATTGTCTTATATTCGATTCATAAAACAACTTCTTTCTCGAAAATATATTACTGGATTCCAACAATACTTGCGATGTATGCAAGTATTATGGTCGGAACGAAAGTCGGATATGGCGCAATTGTTATTACATTAGGCGTAGCACTTTTCTTCTCATTGATTGAATATATGATAAATCGTAAAAAAGAAGGAAAAGGATTCACACATATTGTAAATACCGTTGTTGCCGCAGTTATACTAGGCGGCTTAATTGCTCTTACACCACATACTCCTATCGCAAAAAATATGGGCATTCACATGCAAATATACGAATACAAAAAATCAGTACAAGAAGAGAAAGATCGAAAAGAAGGAAAAGTAATTAAAGAAGATCCAGAAGATGCAAAAAAACATGCAAAAGGTGAACTTACAGATTCTGAAATGAAAAGTTTGATTTACAGTGATCGCGACAAATTCTTAAAAACATACAAACAATACTATAAAGACGCACCGCTTTCACAAAAACTATTCGGAATGGGTTACGCTGGTAACTACACAGATAAAATTAAATTAATTGAAATGGACTTCCATGACCTATTTTTCGCCTTTGGCATTGTCGGTTTCCTTATTTACCTACTACCACTTCTATACTTTGGTATTAAATTATTCATCCGCATGATCACAAACTTTAAGAAAATCATGAAAGTAAAGTATATGCTATTAGCGAGCACACTCATTCTATCACTTGGCATTGGCTTTATGTCTGGCCACGTATTAACAGCGCCAGCCGTTAGTATTTTCTTCGTTGTTATACTCGCTTATCTCATTGTTGATTTTGAAATTGAATAGAAAGAAGGTGCTACGAAATATCAGTAGCACCTTCTTTTTTATTTAATTAATGTTTTACATATTCTAAGCTTTCTTTTGCGATATACGCTTCAGTTACAGTAGGATTATCTGAAATAACTTTAATCCACGCTTTTCCATTTATTATTTCTTCACCAGTAACTGTGACAACTGCATTTGTATTTAAACGATACAGTCGCTCATTTGATATGCTAGGATTCTTTTTCACTTCCACGTTATTCATCACACGTGCAAGTTTGTACTTGTTGTATTCTTTTTTACCTAAATAAGAATCAAAACGGTTCATATGCCCCGCTACTTTTTTACCCCAGTTCGCATCAGATGCATATTTCGCATTTAAACCAGCAGCTTTATCACCTGTATATGTTGCTGTATAACGCCAATGTCCTGGATTTAAATATCCTTCATTCATGTATAATTTTGCTGCATGTTCAATACAATCTTCTTTTGAATTAAATGCTTCCCCGTTACCATATGGACTATCATCTGTTGCTTTTAAACCAAATAAATTATTTTTATCTTTTGCAAGAGCGCTTGTTCCATAATAACTTTCATGGATTGCTAATGAATATAAGAATAATGCATTTACATTATACTTGCTTTCTACTTCTTTAAATTTCTTTCCTAAACCAATTAATGGAGAGTCTGGCTTAATCGATTTCACATAACTATCTAGTTGTTCAGCTGTATAATTTGTTTTCGAACGTAATGATAAATAATTGAAATATTGATAGAAAGTTTCGTCTCCAAATGTTTTTCCATCTACACTATACATTTGCTGTCCTTGCTTCATGAAAGAAGGTGCCACACCATATCTAAATTCTGTATATCCAGGTGAACTTGTATTATATGTATAATATTTATGGTATAAATATCCATCTGATTTCACATAATAAGACGACTGTTTCATTTCATTTGTAGGAATTAAAGTGATTTCATTCTTCTTCACATAACCTGTCAAACCAGAAACTTGAACTTTCACACGATCTTCGCCAACTTCTAACACTTTCAATTCTGTTCCATACTGAATATACGTATATACTGTTGATAAATTCTCGTCATAAATATTAATGATGTTTTGCCCAGTTATTCTTTTCGCACTTGCAAAACCATCTTTAATCCATAAAAATTCGTTCTCGTATTTTACCGCATTCATACCTTTATTTTGAGCAGCCGTAACCGCTTCTTTATACGTATTATAGCGCTCTACTTCTTGCTCTGTTCCGTTTTCTCTTACATTTGTCACAACATATTTCTTAGTTTCTACAGGATTGCTATTTCCGTTTTTTTCAATCGTCTGAAGCATGCGATCCAACATAGCTGAAGCCATCCCTCTTGTAGCTGATAAATGTGGTCTAAATGTATTATCTTCTGGATACCCTTTAATAATTTGAGTAGCCACCATAACTTGCACATGCTCTTTATAGTTAATACTATCTTTATCAGTAAAGGTAAGCGGACTTACAGCTACTTTAATATTTTTATAGTCTAACGCTCGCTTTACCATTATCGACATTTCTTCACGTGTAATCACATCATTTGGTGAGAATGTCTCGTTCGTACGACCATTAATAATTTTCGCTCCATATGCTCTACTTACACCATCATATAAACCGTAAGTCTTCGGCACATCCTCGAAATTCGAATCAGCTTTCGGTAAATTTAAAGCCCTTGCTATGAATGTAGCAAACTCTGCTCTTGTTACTAATTTATCAGGCGCATATACATTGTCTCCATACCCCATTAAAACTCCTTTAGTAATAAGTGAACGCATATGCGTCTCAAACATATGTCCTGTAATATCATCATTTGCTGCATAACTTGAAATAGGAGTTAAAAGTAATGATCCCGTTAATGCCACTGCTGTTATACCTTTTGAAAAAGTCTTCAAGGTTATCCTCCTCGTAATCTACGAATTTATTATCACAAATTTGATTATATAATAATCACAATCATTTTAGCATAATAAATAGGAATTAAAATAAAACGTTTTTTAATTAGAATTTTCATTACATTCAAAACAAAACAAAAGACACTTTACTTTTTTAATAAAGTGCCTTTTTCCATATGATCAATGAGTTTCTTTGTTGCCTGTTTGCCTTGCAACCGAAGCTCATCTATTGTCAATTGTAACTCTTGCTGCACAGTTCCTTGTTGCATTAATTGCTTTTTCGCAATTTCATATAAATATTCAGCACTCCATTCGCCATCCACACTCCCTATAACTGGCTGATTCACTTGACTTAAAAACGAATCAATTTTCGGATCGTATGAAATCCCGACCATTGGAGTTTTGGCTACAGCAGAAAAAACAAGTGCATGAAGACGCATACCAATTAGTAATGAACATTGTGATAAAATGAATATTTTCTCGTCGATATCCATTTTATATGGAAGCATATACGTCTCTTCTCCCATTAAGTCTACTACTTCACGCGAAGCTTTTTGATCAAATGGCTCATGCATTGGAACAAATAAAATTTGGTATCCTTCTTGCTTTAATTTTTTTAATGCCGCAGCTAATTTTTTTATATAATCTTCTTTTGCATTCCAATAACGCACACTAACCGCGACTACTTTTCCATGTATCGAATGCTTTTGCAACCAATCCGATTGTTTTGTCCGTTTCCATGTTAAAACAGGGTCTGGAACAATTTCAATATCGTTTTTTATGCCAAGTTCTTTTAAATATAAAAACGAGTCCTCATCTCGAACTGATACATAGGAAGCTTTTGACAAGTTCCATTTTACTAATAGACGATTATATCCTTTTGTAATTGGACCTATTCCTTGTGAATAAATATAATATGGCTTTTTTAATAATCGAGCGAGTCCCATAATACCCGTATAATATAGAATACTCTTCGTACTTGTCTGATCTTGAAGAAGGCTCCCGCCACCGCTAATAACTCCATCACTGTTTTTGATTGCATGATAAACAGCTTTTATATTCCAGCGATCTACCGATTCTACACCATACCTTTCCTTTGTATATTTAGAATCATTTGATAGTACTACTAGTTCTATATCCGGGTTCTCTTTACTTAACGATTCAATAATTGATTGTAGAATCGCCTCGTCTCCAACATTATAAAAACCATAATATCCTGATAAGACTAAACGCACCCTAAATCTCCTCCAAAACTAGGTAACCGTTTATTTCATCTAACATAAACTGGTACCCATTCCTCACCTAAACACTTAATACCCTGCATAGTTTCCTCTTTATCAGCTCATATGAATTTTAATAAAAAATTAAATTTCTATATTTATCTTTTCAAAAATGGTATTTTTTTTATTGATATCCATTTTAATTTCAAAGCACATACACCATACAAAATGGCTGTAATACTTAATGCTATACCACTGAATAATAACGTCATAATTCTTGAAGATGTAACATCTATCACATTACATAGTTCATACAATCCTAGTCCGAAAATACATGCTATTGCTAGCACACCGAAAAAGCTTTTGAAATGAATAGAATAGGCAATATAGCTTCGAATATACAAATGATTTACAATACAAATCAATACGTAAGTAATTAATGTACTATACGCCGCTCCATCTATGCCAAACTTCTGCACTAACATAATGTTTAACACGACTTTCACACAACTCGCGCCAATAACAATCCATGCAGCTTGTGCAGAACGATTAATCCCCTGTAAAACACCTATTGATAATACCATAACCGCAGTAAAATACGAACTGCCAATCATAACTGTTAACATACTACTGCCTTTTACGTCTGTGAACAATCCGACATTTAACGGTACTGTTAATGCCATCAACCATATTGTTAATGGTGCTGTCAAAACATGCGCTAGTCGATTTGTATTTTGAATTGTTATTTTCGCCAAATTTATATCTCTTTTGGCCAATGCGGAAGTTAAGAGTGGTATTAACGGAAATACAATTGCACTTGCAAAAATAACAATTATTTGCGTGAATGCAAAACCGCGACTGTATATTCCAAATTGTTCTTGAATTTCTGTTGATGATCCTTGTAATACATGCGGTATTGTAAGCGAGTCTACTAAATTTAAAAGTGGCATTGATAAAGCTCCGATAGCGATTGGGATCGATACCCGCAATATCTTTTTGCCGTTTTCTCTTAAATCTCGGAGCGAATAGGAATTGCTTTTATTGTAGTATGGACTTCTATTATATTTTATACGCAAATATATAAGCGAACTAATGACTCCAAGAAAAGAGCCAACCATTGCACCACTAGTAATAACAGTATTGCTCTTATCCCACGATACTAGTATGTAAGCAATTATTAACATAAAAAACACACGTACAAATTGCTCAATGACTTGTGATACCCCTGTTGGTTTCATATCACCGAAACCTTGAAAATATCCTCTATACACCGCCATGTATGGCGCAATGAGTAATGCTAATGAAGTAATAAGCAACGGCATTCTAGTTTCTTGTCCACCGAGCATATTTGCAATTTCAATAGAAAATAATACAATGACTAAACAACCGAAAACGCCAAATGCTATCCCTATAATTGACGCTGATTTAAATAATTTCGCAATTTCCTTTTGCTTATTTTTTTCGTTCAACTCTGCAATTAGTTTCGAAATTGCAAGTGGAACTCCGGCTACCGATAGTGTAAGAGCAATCATATATACAGGAAAAACAAGGCGGAAAATACCGAGCACTTCATCTCCTGCAATATTTTGTAATGGAATTTGAAAAAAACTACCAAGCAATTTCGACAAAAAAGTTGTAATGGTTAAAATTGCTGCTCCTTTTACAAATGTTTTATTCATATTTTTTCTCTTTTCTTTTATACATATACTCTCAAACATATTGTTTTAAACGATAGGGATTCACTTTATCCCATTGGTTATCATAACAAATTTATTATAGGTTGAATACTTGGTTTTTTTTTCAAAATAGAAAAGAGAACCCATTTAAGCCTGTCTCTTCACAATATTTTTTCTAATTCCTTCCATTATATATGTACACACTATAACTGTTTCTGTTACGCCAAAAGAGCCCTTCCTCTCTATCACTGCGATACATATTACTAAAAACATTATAAGAATATCCCACAACTCTACATTATAATTTATGTAAGATTGTGAGATATTCTAATTACCATCTAAACACTTAAGATTTTCAATTGCTCTTTCTGTTCATCGCTTGCCATTACTACGATTGTTTTTTCAATACTCGGATGTACTTGCTCAAGCTTTACACTTGCTCCTACTTTACTTGATTGCTCAACAAAATTTAATAATGCCATAGCTCCTGATACATCCATATAGCGCACATCTTTCATACGTAAAACAACCGGTGACTTCACATCTTGTAAAGTAGAGAAAATACGATCTACTGATAGGAAAGAGAGCGGTCCTTGAATTGTGTACGTTTCTTCTTTTTCTTTTACGATAGAAGTTTTACGTTCTTTACATTTCACCATATATATGATGAACGAAAGAATAATACCGAATGCAACAGCAATCATTAAATCGAACTTCACCGTTACAATCATCGTTACGAGCATAACAACGACATCACCTTTAGGAGCGACATGCATCTTTTTCATGCTTCCCCAATCGAACATTCCAATACCAGTTAAAATTAAAATACCTGATAATACAGCAAGTGGAATATATTGTACGACCGAACCAAGACCCATAATAAAAATAAATAAGATAACACTATGCATACATGCCGAAAGTGCCGTTTTACCGCCACTTCTTATATTAACGATAGACCTTACAGTCGCACCTGCACCTGCTAATCCGCCAAACAATCCGCTCATCATATTACCGATACCTTGTCCGACCAGTTCTTTATTACTTTTATGACGTGTACCTGTCACATTATCCATTACGACCGATGTTAACAACGAGTCAATCGATCCTAATAAAGCAATACTAAGCGCTGGCAAAATAAGTGCTGCTATTCCTGTTCCACTTAAAGATGGAATATGAAGCGTAGGCATCGCTTCTGGAATGGTTCCAATCTTTTCAATTACTTTATTTAGTGAAAGATTTCCGATAATCGGTAACTTTACTGTAAGTCCTTCGAGTAGAGAAGAAAATAAAGGAAGCAAAGCTGTCACACCGACTAGTGCTACTAAACTAGACGGAATCGCCTTAATCCATTTACCAGAAACAATCATTACAATAATCGTTAACACAACAAGTAAAAAACTATTTTGTACGTGCTTTATTTCGCCTAAAATAATGATTAATGCAATACCATTCATAAATCCCGAAACGACAGGATACGGAATATATCGAACGTAAGAACCGAGCTTACATACACCGAATAAAATTTGAAATAACCCTGCCATCATAAAGGCAATAAAACTTGCCTCTAACCCGTGCGTCGCAATAACTCCTGTTGCAATAACGGTAATTGGTCCAGTTGGCCCCGTTACTTGCCCAGGTGTCCCGCCAAATAACGCTGCGAATAAACCTGCAAAAATTGCACCATACAATCCAACAAGCGCTCCCTCAGACGTTCCTGTCGCGGCAATACCAAATGCAATCGCAAGTGGTAACGCAACAATCGCAACAGTAAATCCTGCTAAACATTCCTTTGCTATTTTTTGAAACATAAAAAAACCACCTTTGTATAAAGTCCATGTTCCATTGTACACCTAAAAAGATACATTCGTTAGCTCACTTTTTACATTCTCGTGACGTAAACGGATTTAATGAAAAGTTTCTCCCTTATCTTTGGAAACAATTGCAACTATGCTATAATGAACAAATTAAATCTTTTACTATATACTTGGAGGCACTATGCTAACTTTTGAACAAAAATTATCGATTATTGAATCTTTCCCAGAACTAGAAAGAAAGAACGTATCATTAAAACGTGTAAACTTCCACTTTGAAGAAAGTCGTTTAGATAAAAAGAACGTTGTATTTCATTTACACCCAAATGGAAATGGATTTGTGTATGCAAGCGGTATTAAAGGTTACAAAACGGATGATAAAGGTATGGTTAACATCCGTGAGTTTTCAGCAGAAGAATTACGTTCAGTAATTGAGAAATCAATTGACCTTCTATCACAAGAAGAAGTAGTAGCACCTGTAAAACCTGCGAAAGAAGAAGAATGGCAGAACGAAGATGGTCATATTCTTACTCTTATTTCAGAGGATGACATGTGGAACGTGTACGCTGGTGTAAACTTAGACGGTACATTCAACTCTTATCCAGAAGCTGCGGAATACCTTGATGAAGAAGGCTTTTCACGCAAATAAAAATAGAAAGTGGGTATCCCCCACTTTCTATTTTTTTGTCCCTTTCAACGACTCCCTCAGCACAAACTTCTGCAACTTCCCGCTCGCATTACGCGGAAGTTCATCTACAAATAAATAATGACGCGGACGCTTATAATCTGCTAATTCGTCACTTTCTTTGCAATACGTTTCTAAATCTGCTTCTGTTATTGTTTCATCTTTCTTCACAATAACTGCCACCACACGCTCTCCCCATAATTCATCTGGCTCACCAAGTACCGCCACATCTAATATACCGGGATGACTATGAAGGAAATCTTCAATTTCACGAGGGTAAATATTTACACCACCGCTAATTACCATATCATCAACGCGATCTGCAACGAATAAATAACCATCTTTATCGAAGTATCCTAAATCACCAGAATGATACCATCCTTTATACATCGATTTTTTATTTGCCTCTTCGCGATTATGATAGCCAGACATCATAGTTGGGCCACGTAAAATAATTTCTCCCACCTCATAAGGAGGTAATACATCATCTGGTTCTGCTGGTGCCTCCTCGTTCGGTTTCACAATACGAACTTCATGGCTAAAGCATGGCGTGCCTGCTGAACCAGCTTTCGTAATTTGATCCTCCTCTACGAGAAACGCAACAACTGGTCCCATTTCTGTCATTCCGTATATTTGAACAAGGTCAATATAAAGACGTTCTTTACATTCCTTCACTAATGCCGGCGCCATTGCCGCTCCGCCATATATACCAATTTTCATTGAAGTTAAATCATACTGAGTTAAATCTTTTTGCAACAACATATTCCACATCGTCGGTGCTGCAAAGAACGTCGTAATCTTTTCTTCTTGAATCGTATGTAATACTGTTTCTGTATCAAAATGATGCAAAATGACATTCTTCCCGCCAACTTGAATGCGTGGTATGATTCCGGCATTTAATTCACCACAGTGATATAAAGGCGCAACAACAAGCCCCACACTATCTCTATTATATTTTAGGAAATACGTACAAATCATACTATGCTCAGTCATTTCACGATGACGATGTAACACACCTTTCGGATGACCTGTCGTACCGCTCGTATAAAGCATAGAACAAAAGTCCATTTCATCAATTTCGATATTTACTTTCTCAGAAGATGCTGCATTCACTTTTTCATGGTAGGAACTTGCATAGGAAGGTTTATCGTTTTCTATAGACCAAAAAGATGTATTTGGAAAATCTCGTTCAATGATAGCAACAGTTGACTCAACTGCTTTTTCAAAGACAACGACTTTCGAGGATGCGTCCTGAAGAATATAAGATACTTCTTTCGCCTTTAAACGAAAGTTAATCGGGTTAAAAATCGCACCAATTTTCGCACAAGCTAAGTAAACGTTTACAAATTCATGGCAGTTATATAAGTAAACAGATACCGTATCTCCCTTTCTTACTCCGTCTTCTAATAAAGCGTGTGCCGTTTTATTTATTTGTTCGTCCCACTGTTTATATGTCCAGCGAATATTTTTTTCAGGTTCCACTAACGCCTCTTTATTCGGATACTTACCAACAGATAAATCAAAAATTCTCCCTATCGTCATGTACATGCCAACAATTTCCCCCTTTTCTCTTTCATAAATCTATCATTTCGTCCATAAGTAGACATTGTCCTTCAATGTTTTGACTAATTTTTCTGATTATTATCGACATAGTTTTACAACACGTGCAAACCGTTGGTACATGAAATTATATTGGCGATTTTTCAAATATATCGAACGCAATTCAATTTATAGCAGCGATTTTTCGAATATATCGCCTTACCGACAAAAGCTGACAATATAAAAAAGAGAGTGTTCCGATTTGGAACACTCTCCTTCTTATACAAATAGCTCTTCTAAAATTTTCAGTTTATCTTCTGTATATTTTACAAAGCCATCGTTATATGATTTTGGATCTTTCGGATTTGCGAAGTGCGTAATTGCCCCCGTCTTCGGATGAACAAATTTACTTGATGCACCGCAACCAAGTCCGATAATTGATTGTACTTCTTCCATAATGACAATGTTGTAAATACTTTCTTGCGTCGGCATTGCATAGCCAACGTTCTCTAAGTTACCTAAAATATTCTTTTGACGATATAGGTAGTATGGTACGTAATTATGCTTTTGCGTCCACTCTTCTGCTTCGTGCATCATCGCTGTAATCTCTTCGCGACCTGCTACTTTATATTTACGTTTGTTTTGTGTCATTTCAGAAGCACGTTTAAATGATAACGTATGAACTGTTAATGATTCTGGCATTAACTTTTCTGTTTCATCTAACGTATGCTTGAAGATATCTAACCCTTCACCAGGAAGACCAATAATTAAGTCCATATTAATATTGTTCATTCCCATTTCACGAGCTAAATGGTATTTCTCAATTGTTTCTTCTACAGTATGGTGACGTCCAATTGCTTTTAGTGTCTCTTGATGATATGACTGCGGATTAATACTAATACGGTCAATGTTCCATTTATTTAACACTTCTAGCTTTGCTGGCGTGATTGTATCTGGACGACCTGCCTCAACTGTTACTTCACGTACATTTTTCACGTCTGGGAACGCTTCGTACATTTCTTCATACAGCATATCCATCTCTTCTGCTGTAATACTTGTAGGTGTACCGCCGCCATAATAAATCGTCGTAACTTTCACACCTTTTTCTTTTAAAAACTTACCAATTTCACGAACTTCATAATGTAAACCACCTAAGAACGAATCAACAGATCCTTGGCGTCCATTAATCGCATAAGCCGGGAATGTACAGTATGCACATTTCGTTGGGCAGAACGGAATACCGATATAAATACTTACTTCTTCTTTCAAACGGTATAAATCCGGAACAACTGCTAATTGGCAATCAACAATGCGCTGAAGAAGTTCAATTTTCTCTTCATGAATTAAATAACTTTCACGAAGTTCTTGATGCGCTTCTTCTTTTGACATACCATTTTGAAGCATTTTATGAAGAAGTTTCGTCGGACGTACTCCCGTTAAAATACCCCAGCTTTGTTCAAGTCCAGTTAACTGCTGAAGAACAGAAAGATATACATAAGAAACAACGTGCTTCACTTGCTTCATACGCTCTTTTTCATCTGTGAAAGCAGATAAATCTTTCGAGAATGTTTCTTCATACACATTTCCTGTGCTAACATCCGTTAATCGAGCGGATGCTTTCACATTATCCTCAATGTGTATATCAACGATCAGATTCGCTTCCTCTTGTTCAAATCCAATCGTACTATCTTCAAAAAATAAGCCGCCAATATTTTGTAGCGGACGTAAAAAACGATCATCTTGTAACGTTTTAATTGAAATTAACACATTATCACCTTTTCATTTGCAAACTCTCTTTAGTTTACTTGAAGGGCGTTTACAGGTCAATACAGAAGGTTTTACCTGTTTCTCTTACAGTTTTTCAAATAATTCTTTTTATGAATATCGCTCATGTATATAGACATCGTGATTTTCTCTTGTTAAAATTTATTAGTACAAAAAATCGTTACATATCGAAAATGCAATATATAAAGGAGGAATGTTAACACTAGATTCCATAATCTAATGTGTTAAAAAAAATATGAAAAAGAAATTTTATAGTGTTTTAACTCTCTCTCTTGCATTACAAACTGTTCTTGCACCTACTTATTCATTTGCAGAGAGTGCTGAAAAATCCGCTGAAGTATATACGGAAGATCAAGTTTTTAAAAGTATTAAAGAGCATGTTAATGAGCATAGTACTCATGAAGAAGATATCGAGGTTACTGGCCAATTCCTACTATACACTTCAAAAAAACATTCATTATATACCGCGAATGATTTAAAAAACAAATCGAATATCGAGATTACAGAACAAGTTGTAACGGCGACAAAGAAAAAGGGAAATGCTTACTACATAACGACACCAACTGGCGCTGGATGGATAGATAACAATGATAATAGCTTAGAAGTCCAAGAGATTCATAAACTATCTAATCAAAAATTAATCGTAAAAGAAGAAGCTTCCATACATGCCCTTCCGTTCCAATCGTTTAAAGAAGAAGGGAAACTGCAGCCACAAGTCATTACTCCTACTGAACAAGCTGGAAATTGGTTTAAAGTCCAAATAAATGAAACAGCAAAATGGATTTATGCACCTTCTTCTACATTTGAAGGTACAAAAGCTTCATTATTAAAAAACAGTCGTTCTGCTAAAAATAGTTTATTGAGAGCGCCAGAATCTCTACAAACAAACAATATTTATGGCGTTACATTTAAAGAAATGATTGTCCCAAAAGGAAATGACGATATTCGCCCTGGCTACCCGATGGTACCTAAATATATTACGATTCACGAAACGGCTAATACAGCGAAAGGTGCTAATGCTCTAAATCATGCAAAATTCTTAGATAATCAAGCACGCGGAACAGCTGATCGCGCCGCATCTTGGCATTTCACAGTAGATGATAAAGAAATTTATCAACATCTTCCAGTAAATGAAGTTGGATGGCATGCTGGAAATAAAACTGGAAACTATGAATCTATCGGAATTGAAATTGCCGTTAATCAAGATGGAAACTATGAAAAAGCGGTAGAAAATGCCCGTAAATTGGCAGCTTATTTAATGAACGACTTAAATATTTCTCTAGATAAGGTCCAAAAACATCAATTTTGGTCAGGAAAAAACTGCCCTGCGTTTATGATTCAACGCGGACAATGGGATGCTTTCTTAAAAGGAACTGAAACATATTATAAGGAAAACCAAAAAAATCCCGTAACTGATGACATTACAGGTGGATGGTATGAACAAGACATTCGTCAATTAGCAGCTAGAGGCATTATGCAAGGAGAAGGGAACGGCAAGTACTTCCCAGAACGTCTTGTAACGCGTGCTGAATTTGCTACATTAATTACTCGTGCTTTACAATTACCAAGTGGAAATGCTAATTTCACAGACCTAGAACAAGTACACCCATCTTTAAGAGACGGTATTAATCGTGCAGCAAGCGCAGGCATAATCCGCGGACGTGGTGATAATACATTTGATCCAAATACTACAATTACACGCGAAGAAGCTGTTATTATGATCGATCGTTCTCTAAAACACGCTGGTATTTTTGCAAAACAAGTTGAACTACCATTCGTAGACCAAAACTTAATTTACGCTAAAGAAGAAGTACAAAGAGTGTATGGATTTGGAATTGTAAAAGGTAATGAATTTAATCAATTCGTACCAAAAGGACCATCACAACGTGCACACGCAGCTGCATTTATAAACAGAATGCTTAGCGTAATTGAAGCTTAAAATATTTATCATTTATATAGATATTTTCATTTCATCTGTATTCACTTAAAAAGGCATCAGAGATTATACAATCTCTGATGCCTTTTTTCAGGCTGTGGAGAAAGTCTTCTCCACAGCCTGTTTTTGTGTCTGAACCTCTTTTTATGTGTCAACACTGATAAAAAGAGGTAAAGGAGAGATTTTTTATGATGGGTGCTTTAAAAAATCATCGTGATGAACGTGTATCTGTTTCTGTAGAAGAGTTGGTTCCACAAGATCATTTCCTTCGTGCGATCGAAGCGACAATTAGTTTTGATTTTATTGAAGAGAAGTTACGCCCTTATTACTGTGAAAACAATGGACGTCCGTCAATCCATCCTATCGTTTTATTTAAAATGATGTTTATTGGATATTTTTACGGTATTCGTTCGGAGCGTCAATTGGAAAAA